>NZ_JBHTML010000215.1:0-6147 GCF_042679445.1 Arthrobacter sp. GCM10027362 | reverse complement strand
CGCGCCGCTGGAGCCGCTGCAGGGCGCCGGGCAGCTGGCCGGCCTGATCGACGGATTCCGCGCCGCCGGGCTGCCGGTGCGGATGGTCGCCACCGGCCCGGAGCTGCCGCAGGATGCCAGCTTCCGGCTCACGGTGTACCGGATCATCCAGGAATCCCTGACCAACGTGCTCCGCTACGCGCGCGGCCTGTCCCGGGTGGAGGTGGCGGTGACCCGCGAGGACGGCCGGATACACATCCGGGTGGCCGACGACGGCCGGGCGACGGTGCCGGCGAAGTCGCTGGGCGCGGGGCAGGGGATTGCGGGCATGCGTGAACGCGCCGCGATCTACAACGGCACCGTGGAGTGCGGGCCCGGCATCCACGGCGGCCGCGATGGCTGGATCGTCGAAGCAACGTTGTACTGGCCGGGGGAGGGCGGGGACGATGTCACCGGCAAACACCACACCTGAGGCGGAAGGCGCCGGCGCCCATCCGGCAGCCGGCGGGCGGCGCGGCAACGCCGCGGGCCCGGTGCGGGTGCTGCTGGTGGATGACCAGCCCCTGCTGCGCATGGGCTTCCGGCTGATCCTGGAGGGTGAGGACGACGTCGAGGTGGTCGGCGAGGCGGGCGACGGCGCCGAAGCGGTGCGCCTGACCGCCCGGCTGGAGCCGGACGTGGTGCTGATGGATGTGCGGATGCCGGTGCTGGACGGGATCGAGGCCACCCGGCAGATCGCCGCCGGACCGCAGGAGGCCCGGATCATCATCCTGACCACGTTCGACCTGGACGAATATGCCTTTGCCGGGCTGCAGGCCGGGGCCAGCGCCTTCCTGCTCAAGGACGTGGCGCCGGCGGAACTGGTCTCCGCCGTGCGGCTGGTGGCCAGCGGCGACGCCGTGGTGGCGCCCCGGGTGACCCAGCGGCTGCTGGAGACCTATGTGCGCGGGCTGCCGGCCGGGCCGGGAACCGGGGCCCGGCCGGTGCAGCGGGACCCGCTGCTCGATGACCTGACCCCGCGCGAGCAGGAGGTGCTCGAAGCCATCGCCGAGGGCCTGTCCAACGCCGAGATCGCCTACCGGTTCTTCCTCTCCGAGGCCACGGTGAAGACCCACGTGCGGCGGATCCTGGCCAAGCTGCACCTGCGCGACCGGGTGCAGGCGGTGGTCTACGCCTACGAGACCGGGCTGGTGGTGCCCAGCCAGGGGCTCGACTACTAGCGTTCAGCGGCTGCCCGGTCCCTCGCCGGCTCGGGACGGGACCCTGCCGCTTCGCTTAGGGGGCGCTCCCGCAGTGTCGCTGGCCGCGCCACGGCGGGGCCCCCGCGCCCCGCCCTAGGGGCGCTCCCGCGCCGGACCCAGGGCAATGATGGGCAGGTCCCCGTCGGTCTCGATCGCGTCCCCGCCGCCGCCGCGGGTGTGGTAGCCGGTGGAGAAGTGGCGCACGGTATGGACCGAAGCCCCCGCGGCACGCAGGCCGGCCGCCACGAGGTCCCGCTCCTGGTCCGTGTTTTCGGCGATCTTGTGCGTGATCTGGAAGGTGAACAGGGACAGCCCCACCCGCCGGTCGAAGGTCGCCGCCCCGACCAGGTCCACGGCGAAACCGCCCGGCAGCCGCCATCCCGGCGGGCAGCTCCAGTACCGCACATGGTGGCGCTGGGCCGGACTGCCGGCCACCTCCTTCTCGAAGGCCAGGGTCTGCTTCTGCCCGAACACGAACAGCGCGCTGACCGGGGCTGCCGGATAACTGCGCCGCAGCAGCGAATCCCGCACGATCCGCCAGCTGCTGCGCCAGGTCACCGGATCCGCCTCGGTCCAGCCGGCGGCGGCCATGGCTTCGCGCAGCGCCTCCGGGGTCCCGATCACGGCCAGGTTCACCGGGTCGCCCAGCAGCCCGTCCACCGTCCGGGCCCGGCCGATGAAGTAGTCGGGCACGTAGATCCGGGTGAGCAGGCGGTTCAGCCGGGGCAGCAGCAGATAGGCGGCCAGCACCCAGATAACGACGAAGGCCCAGGGCTGCCGCGCGTCGTCGTCGGCCTCGGCGAGGAACAGCGCATAGACCGCCCAGCCGGCAAACACCGTGGTGGCCAGGTAGAAGAGCCGCTGCGCGGCCAGCACCACGGTGCCGGCCAGCCGCCGGTACCAGCGGCGCGCCGGCGCCGCCGCGGGAAGCGCGGTGTTGCCACCGTCCATTGTCCTATTATCCCCGCCTTATTCCCGCCTTATCTCCGCCGGCGGCCGGGATTTAGCCTTCCCGCCGCCATCCGGTACTATTGACAAGGTCTGCGCTGTCTGCGGAAGCCGGCATTTCTCGGGACGATACCCAACTTCCTGGCAGGTGCATCCGCATGTCCGGCAGCCAGTCAACGCAATAGAACCTCCTGTTACGGAAAGACCGTGACCGCTTAGCCCGAAGGAGGTGGGTTCACAATGCGTGCTTATGAACTGATGGTAATCATCGACCCCGAGGTTGACGAGCGTACCGTCGAGGCTTCGCTCGAGAAGTTCCTCAACGTTGTCCGCACCGATGGTGGCACCGTCGACAAGGTCGACATCTGGGGACGCCGCCGTCTGGCCTACGACATCAAGAAGAAGTCCGAAGGCATTTACGCCGTCGTCAACTTCACCGCCAATCCCACGACCGCGGCCGAACTTGACCGCCAGCTTGGCCTGAACGAGACCATCCTGCGCACCAAGATCATCCGTCCGGAGGAGCAGAAGATCTCCTCGAAGTAACCGCCCGGGTTTATCCCGCGCAGGTTCCGCAAGGAGTCTTCGGGCCCGTTGGCGGGCCCCTTGCAAGATCGCAGCAACCAGGAGGCAGCATGGCAGGCGAAACCACTATCACCGTCGTCGGGAATTTGACCAACGACCCCGAACTTCGTTTCACTCCGTCGGGCTCCGCAGTCGCCAACTTCACCGTTGCGTCTACGCCCCGGACCTTCGACCGCCAGACCAATGAGTGGAAGGACGGGGAAACCCTGTTCCTGCGCGCATCGGTGTGGCGCGAGGCTGCCGAGAACGTCGCCGAGACCCTGACCAAGGGAACCCGGGTGATCGTCCAGGGCCGCCTGAAGTCGCGTTCTTACGAAACCAAGGAAGGCGAAAAGCGCACCGTGATCGAGCTTGAGGTCGACGAAATCGGCCCCTCGCTGCGCTACGCCTCCGCCAAGGTCACCCGCACCCAGCGCTCCGGCGGCGGGCAGGGCGGCTTCGGCGGCGGCAACGGTGGCGGCTTCGGCGGCAACGCCGGCGCCAACGCAGGCTGGGGCGGCCAGCAGTCCGCACCCCAGGACGATCCCTGGGGCGCACCGGCCGGGGGCAACTCCGGCGGCTGGGGCAACGGCCCGGACGCCAACGAACCGCCCTTCTAGGGATTGGTGCGCTCCCAGAGTGTCGACTGCGTCGCCACGATGGGACCCTCGCGCCCCACTCTTGGGACACCACTATCAAGGCGGCATCCGCCGCCGCAATCCATCCCGTGGACAAAGGTCCACGGGCTCCACCAGACATAAGGAGCTCCACGATGGCTAAGGCTGAACTTCGCAAGCCCAAACCAAAGTCCAACCCCTTGAAGGCCGCTGACGTCACCGTCATCGACTACAAGGACGTAGCACTGCTGCGCAAATTCATCTCCGACCGCGGAAAGATCCGTGC
This sequence comes from Arthrobacter sp. GCM10027362, assembly GCF_042679445.1. NCBI lineage: Bacteria > Bacillati > Actinomycetota > Actinomycetes > Micrococcales > Micrococcaceae > Arthrobacter > Arthrobacter sp. GCM10027362. The sequence continues at coordinate 2,512 of NZ_JBHTML010000215.1, read as the reverse complement.
CCGCCGCGTCACCGGTGTGACCGTGCAGGAGCAGCGCAAGATCGCCCAGGCCATCAAGAATGCCCGCGAAGTTGCCCTGCTGCCCTACTCCGGCGCTGGCCGCGGCTAAGCGAAGCGCGAAAGGAGAGAGTAAAAATGGCAAAGATCATTTTGACCCACGAAGTGACCGGTCTGGGCACCGCCGGCGACGTCGTCGAGGTGAAGAACGGGTACGCCCGTAACTACCTTCTGCCCCGCGGCTTCGCCGTGGCCTGGACCAAGGGTGGCGAGAAGCAGGTGGAGTCCATCAAGGCCGCCCGCGACGCCCGCGCCGTGGCTTCGCTCGAAGAGGCGCAGCAGCTGGCTGCGTCCCTGTCCGCCAAGCCGGTCACGCTGACCGTCAAGGCCGGCGAGTCCGGGCGCCTGTTCGGCACCGTCAAGCAGGCCGACGTGGCAGCCGCCGTCGAGGCTGCCGGCCTGGGGTCGATCGACAAGCGCAAGGTCGAGCTGGCCGAGCACATCAAGTCGACCGGCACCTACCAGGCCAGCGTCCGTCTGCACGAGGACGTGTCCGCCGTGATCAACCTCAAGGTTGTCGCCGGCAAGTAAGCCAGGTCTGCCAGGACCAGCGGAGGGGCCCCACCGGCAGGTGGGGCCCCTCCGCGCCTTAAGCACCGGGAAAATATTGGTCCACGGGGATTTCCGTCTCGGGCCGCCGCAGGCAGGAGGGGGCCGCCGGGTGCCCGGCCCGGGGCTTCCCCCGCCGGTCCTCGCTTAGACTGGGTCGGTGACCTCGCACGCATTCTCCCAGGTGGACGTCTTCACTACCGGCCCGGGCCTGGGTAACCCGCTGGCCGTCGTCGCCGCCGCCGCGGACCTGACCGACGCGCAGATGCAGCGGTTCGCCAACTGGACCAACCTGTCCGAGACCACCTTCCTGCTGCCGCCGTTCCAGGAGGGCGCGGACTACCGGGTGCGCATCTTCACGCCGGGTTCCGAACTGCCCTTCGCGGGGCATCCCACCCTGGGCAGCGCCCACGTCTGGCTCGAAAACGGGGGCGTGCCCAAGACCGCCGGCGTAGTGGTGCAGGAGTGCGGCGCCGGCCTGGTGGCGGTGAAGCACGACGGCGGGCGGCTGGCCTTCGCCGCCCCGCCCCGGCGCCGCACGGGGCCGCTGCCGGAGGAGAACGTGGCAAAGATCTGTGCGGCGCTGGGCATCGAGCGCTCCACGGTGCTGCGGCACCAGTGGGCGGACAACGGCCCGCAGTGGCAGGCCCTGCAGCTTACCGACGCCCGGGCGGTGCTCGACGTCGAACCCGACTATGCGGCGCTGGCCCCCTTCGGGGTGGGGCTGGTGGGCGCCGGCCCGCCCGGGGACGATGCGGACTTCGAGGTCCGCGCCCTGATGGGGTTCGAGCCGGTTCCCGCCGAGGACCCTGCCACCGGGAGCCTGAACGCCGCGCTGGCCCAGTGGCTGATCGCGGAGGGCCACGCCCCGCAGCGCTACACCGTGCGGCAGGGGACCCGGCTGGGCCGCAATGCCCGGATCGAGGTCGCCGCGGAGGGGCAGGACATCTGGATCGGCGGCGAGGTGCGGACCGTCATCCGCGGCACCGCGGAACTCTGACCGCTGCGGCATAAAGCGGCCGGCGGGCCTTTCCCCCGAAACGGGAAGCCGCTGCGCCTTGGGGATCGCGGTGGATTCCCAAACCGCGGGCCGGCAGGGGCCGCGCCTAGCGGTGCACCGCCGTCATCTGGGTAAAGCCCGCACTGACCAGGCGCCCGAGCACCTCCGGATCCACGTCGGCCAGCCTGTTGACGTACAGGCAGGCGGCACCCGTCCTGTGCTTGCCCAGCTGCGGCAGCAGGTCCGCTGCCTCCGGCGCGCACGTCAGTCCGTACAGGACCAGGCTGGCCGGGCGCGGGGAGAAGCCGACGGCGAGCGCATCGCCCTCGCGGCCGCTGGCGTACCTGTAGTGGTACCGGCCGAAGCCGACCATGGACGGCCCCCACATGACCGGCTGCTCGCCGGTGAGGCGGCCCATCATCTCCAGCAACACGAAGGCGTCGGCCCGGCGGACGGGGTGGGGGACCCGGGCCAGGAATTCTTCCGCGGGCACGTCGGTGGGCCGGGTCTTGTTTTCCGAGCTGCCGGGCATGGAAGGATTCTGCCAGACCGGCAGGGGATTGTCAGGGCCGGGTGCTGCCGGGCCGCGGTGCCGGCCAGGCGGGGCCTCAGTCCTCTTCGGGCCCGATGAGGGCCACGAACTCCAGGGCCTCCTGCTCGCCGGCGTCCGAATGCTCCCGCAGCAGCCGGGCCGCGGCCTCCAGGTCCCCGGACAGGGCCGTCTCGCGGATGCGGGCGTAGACCTCGTCATTGAGCCGGGTGCTGGCGATCTCGCGGATCTCGTCCCCCTTGGACACGATGGCCCGGTACCGGTACGGGGTCGGCCTGTGGGCGGCGGGGGCCTCGGCGGCAGGGTGGGCGGACCCGGCGGCGGGGGAGGGCTTGCCGGGAGCATCGGCGCCGCCG
>NZ_JBHTML010000214.1:0-6254 GCF_042679445.1 Arthrobacter sp. GCM10027362 | reverse complement strand
AAGCCGCGCTGCAGGCACCGGCCGGACAGCTGGTGGGCACCGGCGGCGGCGCCGACGCCCGCGCGGACGCCTGGGCGGAACAGCTGGCCGGGTACAGACGCGCGGATCTGCTGGGCACGGTGGCCGCCTACCTGCGTTACCGCGGGCACTGGGAAGACGCGGCCCGGGAACTGCAGGTGCACCGCAATTCGCTGCGGCACCGGATGGCCGTGGCCGAACGGCTGGCCGGGATAAGCCTGGACGACCCGGACACGGCGGCCCACCTGTGGCTGGCGCTGCGCCGCCGCGGACTGTGAATCAGCCGCGAAGCCAGGCCTTCACGCTGTCCGTATGCTCGCCCAGCGCCGGCGGGGCCTGGGTCCGGGCCGGCAGCGGCGGGGTCCAGCTGACCGGATGCCGCACCTGCCGGCCGACGCTGTGCCCGGAGCCGTCCTGCACCTCGATGACCGGGTCCAGACCCAGCGCTTCGGCGTAGTCCAGGCCCTCGGCGATGGTGGCCACGTGTCCGGCCGGTACGCCGGCGCCGGTCAGCTTGTCCTGCCAGACCTGGGCGCCGGCAGCGGACAGGGCCTGCTCCAGCAGCGGGATGAGTTCGCCGCGGTGCTGGACCCGGGCGCTGTTGGTGGCAAAACGGGCATCCGCGGCCAGCTTCGGCACCCCGAGGACCTCGGTGAGCCTGGCGAACTGCCCGTCGTTGCCGCAGGCCACCGCCAGCGGCCCGTCCGCGCAGTCGAGCAGCTGGTAGGGCACGATCGAGGGGTGCGCATTGCCCATCCGGCCCGGGACCACCCCGGCGCCCAGCCAGGCCTGCGCCTGGTTGGCCAGCGCACCCTGCAGGCTGGAGAGCAGGTTCACCTCCAGCCGGCTGCCGCGGCCGGTGGCGGCCCGGGCGTTGAGCGCAGCGAGGATGCCGATGGTGGCGTCCTTGGCTGTGAGCACGTCCACCAGCGCCACGCCGGCCTTGTAAGGGGAGCCGCCGGCGTCCCCGGTGATGCTCATCAATCCGCCCAAGGCCTGGACAATGAAGTCATAGCCGGGCAGTGCCGCCCCGGCGGCGGAGCCGAAGCCGGAGATCGACGCGTAGACCAGCCCGGGGTTTTCCGTGGCCAACTCCTCGTAGCCCAGCCCCAGCTTCGCCAGGCCGCCGGGCTTGAAGTTCTCCACCAGCACGTCCGCGCGCAGGGCCAGGTCCCGGGCCAGCCCGCGGTCGGCCGGGTCGGCCAGGTCCAGGCAGACCGATTCCTTGTTCCGGTTCACGCTCTCGAAGTACGTCGCCCCGGTGGCGGAGAAGGGCGGGCCCCAGCTGCGGGTGTCGTCCCCGGTGCCCGGGCGCTCCACCTTGACCACGCGCGCGCCCAGGTCCGCAAGCGTCATGGTGGCCAGCGGCCCGGCGAGCACCCGGGAGAAATCGGCGACGAGCACGCCCTCGAGCGGACGCTGGCCGGACGACGGCGGGGTGCTGGGCTGGTCAGGCATGGGTACCCTTTCGTGCGGGAAGGAGCCGGCCGAACCGTTCCGGGTTCCGGACCTGGCGTCCAGTCTAGGGAGGGCGGTGCCCGGGCGGCATTGGATGTCCCGTCCAGTACTTGGGCGGATTGCACAAGTAAGGCAGGGTCCTTCCGGGCCGCCGACATGCCACGAGACCTTGCCGGGCACCGTCACGGGCGAACCCGTTCTTGCGGTAGGAGGCCGGTCGAAGAAGTCCTCGGAGAACCTCCGTGCCGGCCTTGCGCGGGCACCTGAGGTGCAGCCCGGCCAGCGCCGGGGCGTCGTCATTGCCGGCGGCCCGGCTGCGGCGGGCAGAGCCCAGGGCACGATCCTGGCCGGCCAGGTGGACGGCGGGACTACGATTTGCGCATGGAGGAGGTGTCCCGTAATGGCGCGGACCGGCCGGAGCGGTCCGACGGCGAGAGCCTGGCGGCGAAGGCGATCCTGGCGCGGCTGGAGGCCCTGGCGCCTTACTGCGCCCGGAATGCGCATGCCGAGGACATCGAGCCGGGCTCGCCGCTGGCGTGGCTGGATGAGCGGTTCGCGTCCACGCACAGTGTCAGCGGCCTGCTCAAGCAATCCCTGGCCGCGGCGATGGACAACACCCGCGCCCTGCGCGGACTGCTGTTCAGGGAGGAACCGGCCGCGGCCTTTTCGTACCGGCAGTACACCCACGCCCCGTACTCCCTGGTGCGCACCATCATCGAGTGTGCGACCACGGTGCTCTGGGCGCTGCTGCCGGACGACGGGCCCGAACGCATCCGGCGCAGCCTCGTGCTCATTGCCCGGGAGGTGTTCAATGCCGCCTCGTTCTGGGATGCCTACCTCGAGGAGTTCGACCCCGGCCGGTACGCGCGCGCCGTGGCGTACTTCGATGGCCTGCGCCGGACGGTCAATGACTCGGCGCAGGCCATGGCGCTGCCGCCGGTCTTCTCGCGGAAGGCGGACGGCAAGTGGGGGTACGCCACCAAGAACCGCACCCAGACGGCCATCCTCAAGGAGCTGCGGGTTGCCGGCGACGTGCCGCCGGAGCTGATCTACGTCTGGCAGTTCTGCAGCGGCTACTCGCACGGGCTGGAGTGGGCGGCGGGGAACGGGAATGCCGGCCTCTTTGGCGAGGTGGCGGGGGAGCAGGCCGCCGCCGGCAGCATGGAGCAGCTGCGGCGCGTGTGCGATGTGGCTTTCGACCTGGTGCCCCGGGCGTGGGCGATCTACGATCTGCGCCGCCGCGTCTGGCCCTTGCTCTAGGGCAAATCTTTTAGAAACAAAACTTTTTGTCCCTGCCTGCCGGCATCGTGGTGCGCGTTGTCCGGGTTCCGGGCCGGCCTCGTCGCAGGTCTTCGGGGCTTTCGGCGGCCGCCCCGGTCTTGGTGTTGCGGAATTTTCCCCAGAAAACCCCTTGCCAAATAAAACATGCACAAATACAGTTTTTTCGTGACGCGCCTCACATGATGCGTACCACGGGACGGAACCGGGACCTCCGCCGCGACCGCCAAGCTCAAGACCTTCCCCCTGAAGGAGTTCAATGTCCGCCGAAATCACCCGCCCGGCCGAGGAGCCGGTCCTGGACGAGGACGCCGAGCACCTTGCTTCGCTCGGCTACTCGTACGACCAGCAGTTCAAGCGCGAGATGACCTTCTGGGGCAATGTGTCCCTGGGCTTCACCTATCTCTCCCCGGTGGTGGGCATCTACTCGCTCTTCGCCGCCTCGCTGGGCATGGCCGGACCACCGATGTTCTGGTCGCTGCTCATCGTGGGCGGCGGCCAGCTGCTGGTGGCCACCGTCTTCGGCGAAATCGTCTCCACCTACCCGGTGGCCGGCGGCGTCTACCCGTGGGCCCGCCGCCTGTGGGGCCGCAAGTGGGGCTGGATGAACGGCTGGGTCTACCTGTGTGCCCTGCTGGTGACCATCGCCAGCGTCTCCTACGGCGCCGGGCCGTTCCTGAGCGCGCTGCTCGGCATGGAACCGAGCGTGGACTCGACCATCGTCGCGGCGCTGCTGGTGATCCTGGTCGCCACCGTGCTGAACCTGTGCGGCACCAGGATCCTGAACAAGGTCGCCATGCTGGGCCTGCTGGCCGAGCTCGGCGGGGCCCTGGTCGTCGGCACCTGGCTGCTGGTCGCCGCCCGCCATCACGACCTGGGCGTGCTGGTCGAGGGCTTTGGCTCCGGCAACGGTGGCGGCTACTTCGCCGCCTTCGCCGCGGCCGGACTGATTGGCATCTACCAGTACTACGGTTTCGAAGCCTGCGGCGACGTGGCCGAGGAGGTGCCCAGCCCCGGCCGGACCATCCCCAAGGCCATGCGGATGACCATTTACATCGGCGGTTTCGCGGCCATGTTCGTCTGCCTCTCGCTGATCCTGGCCGTCCCCGACTTCGGTGCGGTGATCTCCGGTGCCGACGCCGACCCGGTGGGCAATGTGCTGCTGGCCGCCTTCGGCCCGGTCGGTTTCAAGGTGGTCCTGGCCGTGGTCATGATTTCCTTCGTCTCCTGCGCCCTGAGCCTGCAGGCGGCCACCAGCCGCCTGGCCTACTCGATGGCCCGCGACGGCATCCTGCCGGCCAGCCACCTGCTGAGCAAGTTCAGCGAAACCCGGCATGTGCCGCCCTACGCCCTGCTGCTCGCCGGCCTGGTGCCCGCCGTCATCGTGGTCGGTTCCAAAGTGTCCGAAGATGCGCTGGTGGCCATCATCTCCTTCGCCGCCATGGGCATGTACATGGGCTTCCAGATGGTGGTCCTGGCCGCCCTGCGTGCCCGGCTCAAGGGCTGGCAGCCCCGCGGCGCCTTCCAACTGGGCAGGTGGGGCATCCCGGTCAACATCGCGGCCCTGGGCTGGGGCGTGCTGGGCATGGTGAACATGGCCTGGCCGCGTACCCCGGAGGCGGGCTGGTTCGTGAACTGGATCGTGCTGATTTCCTCGGTCGCCGTCGTCGCCATCGGCCTGGCCTACATGGCGGCCAGGAAACCCTACCTCAAGGGCGATGCCCCGGCCGCCGACGCCATCCCGGCCACCACCCTGCGCGTCCGCTGAGCCGCGCCTGATCCGTTCCCTTCCGGCAACACAGAAAAGGTTTCCGCCATGAGCACACGTGCCATCAAAGTGCCAGACGTCCCCTACCTGGACATCTCGGACCCGTCCTTCGCCATGCAGTCCGAGGCGCTGCGCAGCGCCCGCGGGCAGAGCTGGTACGCGCGCACCAACTACGGAATCGCGGTGCTGCGCTACGACGAGGTCAGCAAGCTGCTCAAGAGCCCGCAGCTGTCCCAGGGCAGCGCCAAGTGGCCGGCACACAACGGTGTCCACTCCGGCCTGTTCCATGACTGGTGGACGAAGAACCTGCTGGTGCTCGAGGGCGAGGACCACCATCGGATCCGCCGCCTGCTCAACCCGGCGTTCTCCCCACGGCTGATCAAGCAACTGGTGCCACGGTTCCGGGAGCTGGCCAACGAACTGGTCGATGCCTTCATCGACAAGGGCGAATGCGAATTCATCCGCGACTTCGCCGAACCCTACGCCACCCGCGTGCTGACCATCCTGCTCGGCATCCCCGAGAGCGAATGGCCGAAGATTGCCCGCCTGGCCTCCACCGTGGGCCTGGCCCTGGGCGTGACCTTCAAGCAGGACCTGGACAAGGTCGAGGCCGCCGTCGCCGAACTCTACGAGTACGCCGAGGAACTGATCCGGGACCGCCAGGCGAATCCGGGCGAGGACTTCGTCTCCCGCCTGGTGCTGGCTAACCGGGACGGGGACCGGCTCAGCGACGAGGAACTGCGCAACGCCCTGGTCCTGCTGATCTTCGGGGGCATGGACACCACCCGCAACCAGCTGGGCCTGGCCATGCAGTCCTTCATCCGCAACCCCGAACAGTGGGAACTGCTGGCCGCGCGCCCTGAGCTGGGCACCAAGGCCGTGGAAGAGGTCATGCGCACCAATCCGACCGTGCGCTGGGTGACCCGCGAGGCGGTGGAGGACTTCGAATACCAGGGGCTGTTCATCGCCCGGGGCACCACCGTCCACCTGTTCACCCAGTCCTCGGGCACCGACCCGCGGGCCTTCCCCAACCCCGAAATGGACCTGCTCGGCGAGCACGCCCCGCACTACGGATTCGGCGGCGGCGTCCACCACTGCCTGGGCCACTTCGTGGCCCGCGCGGACATGAGCGAGGCGCTGCCGCTGCTGGCCCGGCGGCTGGCGGACCCGCACCTGGCCGGCGGGGACGAATGGCTGCCGGATTCGGGCAACACCGGTCCCACCCGCCTGCCCCTCGGCTTCACCAAGCGCGCCTGACCGGCCCGCCGCAACACCACCTGACAGCACCACCAGAAAGCAGGACCGAGATGAAGACCATCGATGTAGACCGCAGCCTCTGCGACAACCACGGCCAGTGCGCCATCGCCGCCCCGGCGGTGTTCCGGATGAATCCGGCAGGCATCCTCGAGTACGAGGAGACGTTCGAGGACGGGCTGCTGGACGAGGTCGAGGAGGCCATCGACGTCTGCCCCGTGCAGGCCATCCTCCTGAAGAACTGAAGGAGTCCGGGCATGGCACGCAGGATCATTGTGGCCGGGGCCTCCATGGGCGGGCTGCGCGCGGCCGAGCAGCTGCGCGCAGCCGGCTGGGAGGAGGACATCGTCGTTGTCGGCGACGAGGCCCACCCGCCCTACAACCGCCCGCCGCTGTCCAAGGAACTGCTCGCGGCGCCCGGCACCCCGGCGGAGGCCCTGGCCTCGGTGCTGCTGCGCCAGCGCCGCAGCGCCGCGGA
>NZ_JBHTML010000213.1:0-6265 GCF_042679445.1 Arthrobacter sp. GCM10027362 | reverse complement strand
CCGGGCCGGCCGCGCAGGGCCAGCAGCAGCGCCTCGTCCGGTGCCGAGAGCAGCCGTGGTGCCCCCGGGGCCAGCCCGGCGATCGTGCGGATGCACCCGGAGAGTTCGGCGCGGTCATCGTCCGCCCAGTCAAAGTCCGGCCCGCGGCGCAGTGCCGCGCCGACCACATGCCCGCGCAGCAGCTTCACCGCCACTGCTTCCCGGGACCGGACCGGCAACCCGGCCAGCCAGCCCCCGGACAGCAGCCGGGAGAGGTCGCGGAACTGTTCGCGCAGCGGCAGCACCGCGCCCGTGACCCGAACGCCTGCGTCCTCGCCCACCAGATAGCATGGCGCCGCAGCCGGATAGACGATCGGGTCACCGCTAAACCACAGGCGCAATCCGAACTCCAGGTCCTCGCCGGTATGCAGTCCCGGGGCCAGCCGCAGGCCGAGCCGGTCCACGGCTTCGCGCCGGATCAGCCCCAGCGGCGCTGTGCGGTAGGCGAGCCGGTCCCGGACCGGGTCCACCCTGCGGCCGCGGAGCACGCGGGCGCGCGGAGTCAGGATCCGCCCGTTCCCACGGAGGCGCAGCGGCGCGATGGCAGCTACGGCACCGCTCCTCACGGCGGCGTCGCGCCAGGCATCCACGGCGCCGGGTTCCAGCTCGTCGTCCGAGCCCATGATCGCCACCCATGGGGCCTGCGCCTGCTGCAGCCCGTAGTTGAACGGACCGGCCGGGGACGGGATCCCGTCGCGGAACTCCAGCACCCGGACAGCGTCCCCGGAGGCATTCCCGGGCAGGTCCGCGAGCGCGGCCCGGACCGGCCCGGAATCCATGTTGTGGCAGACCACGCTCGCCCGCATGGTGCCCGGCGCCCCGGCCGCGAGCACGGAGGCCACGGCCCGGCGCACGGGCCGGTCCATGGTGTGGACGGCGATGACTACCTCTACCGGCTCGCGGTGGACGGTTCCGGCCTCAACCACCGGCACGCTCCGGCCGTCGGCGGGCTTCCGGATTCGGGCCGGTGCCGTTTGGCGACACCGCGCCGCCGCCCATCTTGGGCGCCCCATCGCCGTTCCCGGGCAACGGGCCGCGCTCGGGCATCCGGCCCTCGGCCACCGCCGCCGGGTTCGGCGCCTCGTCCAAGGCGATCCGCCGCGCCAGCTTGGTGATGCGGGCCTCGAGCTGGCGGGTGCGCTGGAAGGAGGTGGCCATGTAGATCATGAAGAAGACGATCAGCGCATACAGGACCAGGTCCGTGCCGCGGCCGATGCCCAGCCGGTTCGCGAACCAGGTCAGCATTGCCGGGAAGAAGACGGACAGCGCCGCGACCACGGCGAAGAGCATCAGCAGGATGCGGCGGACTGCCGTGTGCCGGGCGTTGCCGGCCCCGCGCATGAGTGCGAGCGTGCCGATCACCACGGCGAGGAAGAGCAGGAGCTGGACGATGATGATCATGGGCTTACCTGAAGAAAAGATCCGCGAGGATGTTGACGCCGTTCAGCAGGGACTGCCCTTTCGCCTTGGAGTACTCGGTATAGATGATTTGGACCGGATGCTCCACCAGCCGGGGCTTGATTTCGCCGAGCCGGTGGATCAGTTCGGAGGCATGCGCCATCCGGTCCTGCCGCAGGTTGATCCTGGCCGCGACCGGTGCGGAGAAGGCGCGCAGGCCGTTGTGCGCATCCGTCAGCTCCAGCCCGGTGGTCAGCCGGGACTGCAGCGCGGCGGTGCGCAGCACCAGCTTCTTCAGCCAGGACACGTCGGCAGCACCGTTGAGGAACCTCGAGCCCAGCACCACTTCGGCCTCACCGGACCGGATCCGCTCGAGCATCGCCTTCGCGTCGGCCACCCGGTGCTGGCCGTCCGCGTCAAAGGTGATCAGGGCGTCCAGTTCCGGATCCTGCAGGACGTATTCGATACCGGTCTGCAGGGCCGCACCCTGTCCGAGGTTGAACGGATGCTTGACGACGACGGCGCCCGCGGCGTGCGCGGCCGCCGCCGAACCATCCGTGCTGCCGTCGTCGACGCAGACGACATTGGGAAACTCCTCCAGCAGCCCCTCGATGACGGAGCCGACGACGGTGGACTCGTTGTACATCGGCACGACAACCCAGCAACGACTCACCTGCCCAGTATTCCATATGTGCCCGGAAGCGCCCCGGCCAAGGCCGGGTCCGGGCCGCCGGGGTTCCTCAGCAGGCCGCGGTGTCCTGGTAGTGCCGTTCCAGCTCCCGGCAGCTGCCGGCCAGGCTGCGGCTTTCTTCGACGAAGCGCCGGGCCGCCCGGCGCATGCTGCGGTGATCGGCGGCGGAGAGCCGGAGCAAATCGGCCAGCGCCGCCTGCAATCCCGGATAGTCTGCCTCGGCAGCCAGCAGGCCGGAGGCGCCGTCGTCGACCATTTCCGGAATGCCGCCGCTGCGGTAGGCCAGCACCGGAGTGCCGCAGGCCTGGGCCTCGAGCAGGACCAGGCCTGCGGCCTCGCGCGCTCCCCCGGCCTCCTGGCTCGGGGCCACCAGCAGCCAGGCCCGCTGCATCAGGCCGCGGACCTGTTCCCGGTCCAGCCTGCCCAGGAACTCGATGTGCGGATGGCTGGCGGCCTGTTCCTGCACCGCGTCGCGCAGCGGGCCGTTGCCGACCACCACGAGGCGGTGGTGGGCGCGCCGCCAGACCGCCAGCGAGGCATCGATCAGGTCCCGGATGCCCTTCTGGGTATTGAGCGTGCCCACGAAGAGCACGACCGGCGCGTCCGCCCCGGACCGCTCCGGGCCGGGGACGAAATAGTCCGTATCCACGCCCTGGTAATGGACGTGGATCTTCGCCGCGTCCAGGCCCAGCTCCACCGCACGGCCGGCCAGGTAGCGGCTCACGGCCAGGATGCGCCGGCTGCGGGCGGCGGCGGCCAGCACGTTGCGGTGGTGCCATTTGGCCATCAGGGTGTCGGCCGGATTGCCCAGGGCCACCACGTCGGAACCGTGCAGCGTGGTCAGCAGCGGAGCCCCGGACTGCAGGGAAGCATTGACCGCCGGCAGGGACCAGGTGGCGAAATGCTGGTGGATCAGGTCCGGCCGGTAGCGGCGCACGGCCAGGGTCATCAGCGGCATGAAGGCGGGGATCATCAACTCGCGCTGGCGGAAGCCGAGTCCGGCCCGGGGCGCGAAGTCCGTGACCGGGATGGTCACCGAGGCGTCATTGATGTCAGCGGCAAGGGTGAACACCCGGAACTCGTGCCGGTCCTTGAGCTTCTCCGCATGGGCCGTGGCGAAATATGTCGGCGGGATGCGCAAGGTGCTCTTGGTGATCGCGATCTTCACATGACTTCCTGAACGGTAGGCTGTCCTAGCTGAGTCTTGACCGACATCCTAACGAACCCTGTACGGCGGGTAGGCTGGACAGGGCCGATGGCGCACGCCCGCGGCCGAGTACACCGGAACACGAAGGAGCAGGTTTGGCGGCACGGATCCTGTGCATCTCGTTTTCGGACATTGCGGCGGATTCGAGGGTGCTGCGCCAACTGGCCCTGCTGGCCGAGGCCGGAGAGGTCACCACGCTGGCCTACGGCAGCCGCCCGCCGGGCTCGACGACGCACCTGGAGATCGATTCGGCCCTGCCCTCGCTGCCCCAGACTCCCGGCGGGGTGCTGAAGCTCGCGCTGCGGCGGTATGCCGCCGTCGAACTCGGGGCACCGGCCATCCGGCAGGCCCTCGGCCTGGTCCGCGGCCGCCGGTTCGACCTGGTCGTGGCCAACGAGGCCCGGGCCCTGCCCCTGGCCCACGCCGTCGCCGGCGGCGCCCCGGTCTGGGGCGACATGCACGAGTGGGCCCCCGAGGAGCGGGCGCATGTGCTGCCTTGGCGGCTGCTGGTCAAGCCGTACATGTATGCCGTCTGCGCGAAGTACCTGCCGCGCACCGCGGCGGTGACCGCAGTGAATGCCTCCATTGCCGCCCTGTATGCCGAGAAGTTCGGCTGCCCGGTCCAGGTGGTCCGCAATGCCGGCCCGTTCCGGGACCTGGCGCCCTCGGACCCGGTCCCGGGACGCATCCGGCTGGCCCACAGCGGCGCGGCGGTGCCCGGACGCAACCTCGAAGGCACCATCGAGGCGGTCAAGGCACTGGATGAGCGCTTCAGCCTCGACCTGTACCTGGTCAAGGCGCGCGACGGCGGCCGCTACTGGCAGCGGCTGCGCGAGCTGGCCGCCGGGGATGCCCGGATCACCTTCCATGACGCGGTGGCCCCGGATCAGCTGCCGCGGACGCTGAACCAGTACGACGTCGGGGTGTTCAGCCTGCCGCCACAGACCACCAACCACCGGCTGATGCTGCCGAACAAGTTCTTCGACTTCGTCCAGGCGCGCCTGGCCCTGGTCTTCAGTCCGTCTCCGGAGACGGCGCGGCTGATGCGCGAACATGACCTGGGCGTGGTCACCGAGGACTTCGGCACGCCGGCGCTGGTCCGGGCGCTGTCGGCGCTGACCTCCGAGCAGGTGGAACGCTACAAGGCCAATACGCACAAGGCGGCGCGGGCACTCAGTTCGGCCGAGGACGAGGCGGTGACCCGGGCGGTGCTGGCGCGCCTGCTCGGGAGCTAGCGACGCGCTGGCAGGCCTGCCGCAGTGCCGCATGGGCCTGCCGGGCGCGCCGGACTATTGACGGAGAACGTGCAGCGGAGGCAAGTTGCCGCTGCACGCGGCCCACCGGCATCCCGCGTCAGTCAGTTGAAACCAACAAAGAAGTATCACCGGCCCACTGCGCCGCCTGCCGTTGGATATTCCCGGGCTACCTCACCAGGACCGGGGCTAAAAGGAGCGGCGAAAGAAAAAACAGTCCCGCATTTGTCGCTATCACGGCCGCTTTGGTCACTGTAGCCGGAATTGTACCGGCGGCTTTTATTGGCATTATCCCCGGTCCCGGCCCCTTCCGTCCCACGGGCGGCGGCGGAGGTAATCCCCCTGGAAGTTTCGTCCATCTCCATCTTTCGGAAAGGGCGGTCTCCGCGCGGAGCCCCATGTTTGCCAGCGGGGGTTTTGCACTAAACAACGAGATAACCATCCGGGCGCATGCCTTCGAGGCTGCCCGCACACAAACCGGCGACGTTGGAAAGTTGCACGATGTGGCCCTCACGGTTCCGCAGGAGCAGGGGATCTTTGCGCCCAACGGACGCCCAGCTAATCCCAACTAATGTGGCATAACTGCCGCAGGAACCCGGCTAAAGGAGACTTGGCACCGGGCTAGGCATTCCGGCTGCCGAACCGGCGCTGCGCCGACTCCACCGCGGCGGCGGCCCGCTCGCCCACGCGGTGCAGCGAATAGTTTTCCTCCACCCACGCGGACAGCCGGCGCCGCTCTGCCGCCGATGCCGGCTCCGCGAGCACCGCGAGCATCGCTTCCGCCACCTGGCCGGCGTCCCAGTCCACGCTGCGGCCCAGGGAGTTCTCCGCCACCAGCTTCCGCAGCGGTCCGACGCCGGCGTAGATGACCGGGGCTCCGCAGCTCAGGCTCACGAACGCTTTGGTGGCGAAGGCGAAGTCGTAGCCGCGCGCCGGGCGTACCGAGGCCAGCCCGGCTGCTGCCCCGCGCAGCACGCGCGCGATCTCGGCGCCGCCGGCCACCCCCATGAAGCGGATCCGGTCCCCGGCCGGGGCCGCCCGGCGCTGCAGCTCGGCCAGTTCCACGCCCTGCCCGTACATCAGCAGCCGCGCCTGCGGAGCGCGGTCCATGACCTTCAGGAAGGCGTCCACGAACACGCCGGCGCCTTGGATTTCGGACATTGTGCCCGCATACACGAACACCGGTCCTGCCGGGGCCGCGGGGCCGGTGAGCGAGAACGTCCCGGTGTCGATGCCGGTACCGACCTCGGCCACTTTGGCCCGCCCGCCGGTGAGTTCGCCGACGGCAGTGCTCACCCCCGCGGAGATGCTCAGCACCGCGGCGGCACGGGACAGGATCCGCTTCTCGGCCAGGCGCAGGGCGGCAACCACCAGCGGATGCACCCCGATGCCGGCGGCGGCGTTTGAGGAGACGTCGGCGGCGAAATAGATGTACGGTTTGCGGCGCAGTGCACAGGCCAGGGCCACGGCCGCGCCGGTGGTCGGCGGCGGCTCCACCACCACGGCGTCGAACCGGCGCCGGGCCAGCAGCCGGAAGATGAGCGGAATGTCGAAGCTGGCGTACTGCACGTAGCCGCGGACGGCGCCGGACCTGTCGCGCAGCACGGGCCAGCGGCTGATCCCGTCGGTGGAGCGGCGGGCGCCCGGGGCCCGGGTGGTCAGCACGACGACGTCGTG
>NZ_JBHTML010000212.1:0-6445 GCF_042679445.1 Arthrobacter sp. GCM10027362 | reverse complement strand
GGCCGCTGCCGGGCCCGGGCAGCGGCCCGACGCCGCCGAAACCGCGGTGCTGCCGTGAACCTTCTTGAGCAGGTCGCCGCCTGGTTCGCCGACCCGGACCAATGGTCCGGGCCCGGCGGCGTGCCGGCCCGGCTGGGCGAGCATCTGTACTACAGTGCCCTGACGCTGGCGATCGCCGCGGTGGTCGCGGTGCCGCTGGGGATGTACGTGGGGCACACGGGTCGGGGCCGGGTCGCCGTCGTCGCCACGGCCGGCGCGCTCCGGGCCCTGCCCACGCTCGGGCTGCTGACCCTGTTCGTGCTCCTGCTCGGCATCGGGCTGCTGCCGCCGGTCTTCGCCTTGGTCATCCTCACCATCCCGCCGCTGCTGGCCGGCACCTACGCCGGCATTGCCGCGGTGGACCGCCAGCTGGTGGACGCGGCGCGGGGGCTGGGGATGACCGAATGGCAGATCCTGTCCCGGGTGGAACTGCCCAACGCCCTGCCCGTGCTGCTAGGCGGGGTCCGTGCCGCCGTGCTGCAGGTCATCGCCACCGTCGCCGTGGTCGCCTACATTAATCTGGGCGGGCTTGGCCGGTTCCTGATCGACGGGCTGGCCGTCCGCGACCCGGTGCGCATGCTCGCCGGGGCCGTCCTGATCGCGGTCCTGGCCCTCGCCGTGGACGGGCTGCTTGCCCTCGTCCAGCGGCTGGCGGTCTCGCCAGGGCTGCAAACGTCCCGGTCCGGCCAGGTCCGGAAAACCACGGATGCCGGCGCGCAGGGCGCCGGCAGGTTAAGGAGAATCCCATGAAGATCCCGGTCCTTCACTGCTTCCGCCCGCGGAGCACGCGCAGGCGGGCGCCGGCGGCCTCCGCCGGGCTGCCTGCGCTCGCGGCGGCAGCCTCGCTGGCGCTGGCACTGGCCGGCTGCGGCGCGAACTCGAATCCGCTGGAGAACGGTTCGGCACAGCCGGCAGCCAGCGGCACGGCGGCGCCGCTGGTGGTCGGCTCAAGCGGCAGTACGGAAAGCCGGACCATCGCGGAGATCTATGCGGGCGCGCTGCGCTCGGCCGGCATCGAGGTCTCCACCAAGCCGGGCATCGGCTCCCGCGAGGTCTATGTCAAGGCCGTGGAGGAAGGCTCCGTGGACGTGATTCCGGACTACAGCGGCAACCTGCTGCTGTTCCTGGACGGCAAGGCCACCGCCGCCTCGGCACCGGATGTGATGGCTGCCCTGCCGGCCGTGCTGCCGGAGGGGCTGAAGGTACTCAAGGCAGCCCCGGCCGAAAGCAAGGACGCGATGGTGGTTACCAAGGCCACCGCTCAGAAGTACAAGCTGGCCTCGATCGAGGACCTGGCCAAGGTCTGTGACCAGCTGACCATCGGCGCCAATCCGGAGTTCCGGGAACGCGAATACGGGCTGCCGGGGCTGAAAGCCAAGTACGACTGCGTGCCCAAGGGCTTCGAGCCGATTAACGACTACGGCGGTCCCACCACGCTGAAAGCGCTGCTGACGGACAAGATCCAGGTGGCGGACATCTACACCACCACCCCGTCCATCGAGGACAATGACCTGGTGGTCCTGGACGATCCGAAGGACAATTTCATTGCCCAGCAGGTGGTGCCGCTGGTCAATGCGGACAAGGTGGGCGCGGAAGCGGCCGCGGTGCTGGACAAGGTCTCGGCCGAACTGACCACCAAGGATCTGGTGGACCTGAACCGGCAGGTCAGCGGGGACGAAAAGCGCAGCCCCGCGGACGCCGCCGCCGACTGGCTGGCGGCGAACGGCTTCACGAAGTAGGGATGCCGAGCACGCCGCGCTGTCCGGACGGTATGCGAAACTGTGTAAATGGTCCAATTCAAGCAGTCCAACAAGCTGCACAACGTTCTGTATGACATCCGCGGGCCGCTGCTTGAACATGCCCAGCGGATGGAGGCCGAGGGGCACCGCATCCTCAAGCTGAACATCGGCAATCCGGCGCCCTTCGGGTTCGAGGCGCCTGATGCCATCCTGGTGGACATGATCCGCAACCTGCCCACGGCCCAGGGCTACAGCGATTCCCGCGGCATCTTCTCGGCCCGCACCGCGGTCTCGCAGTACTATCAGACCCGCGGCATCCAGGACATCGGCGTGGACGACGTGTACCTGGGCAACGGGGTCAGCGAGCTGATCACGCTGAGCCTGCAGGCCCTGCTGAACAATGGGGACGAGGTGCTCATCCCCGCCCCGGACTATCCACTGTGGACCGCGTCGGTGTCCCTGGCCGGCGGCCACCCCATCCACTACCAGTGCGTGGAGGAGGAGGGGTGGCTGCCGGACCTGGAGGACCTCGAACGCAACATTACGCCCAACACCAAGGGCCTGGTGATCATCAACCCGAACAACCCCACCGGCGCGGTCTACCCGCGGCACATCCTCGAGGGCATGCTGGAACTGGCCCGCCGGCACAACCTGGTTGTCTTCTCCGACGAAATCTACGAGAAGATCCTGTACGAGGATGCGGTGCACCTCAACACCGCGCTGCTGTCCGACGACGTCCTGACCCTGACCTTCAGCGGCCTGTCCAAGGCCTACCGGGTGTGCGGCTTCCGCAGCGGCTGGATGGCCATCTCCGGACCGAAGCACCTGGCGGCGGACTATATCGAGGGCATCAACCTGCTGACCAACATGCGCCTGTGCGCGAATGTTCCGGCCCAGCATGCCATTCAGACGGCGCTGGGCGGCTACCAGAGCATCAACGACCTGATCCTGCCCGGCGGACGCCTGCTGGAGCAGCGCAACCTGGCCTACAAGCTGCTGAACGAGATCCCGGGGGTAAGCACCCAGCAGGCCCGGGGCGCGCTCTACCTGTTCCCGAAGCTGGACCCGGAGGTCTACCCGATTCAGGACGACGAGGCGTTCGCGCTGGACTTGCTCAAGGAGCAGAAGATCCTGATCTCGCATGGCCGGGCCTTCAACTGGGGCAAGCCGGACCATTTCCGGCTCGTCACACTGCCCAACGTCGAGCTGCTCGAAGAAGCCGTCGGCCGCATTGCCGAGTTCCTCGCGGGGCAGCGCGTGTAGAATCCGGTCAGCTGCGGCCGGCGCCTCCGGCCGCCGGAAGGGAGGATGGCCAGCATGCTTGCCGCCGCTTTCACCCAGAGCCCGCACACCCTTCTGAGGGTGGGGGACGGCTTCGACCTGACCGCCATCGACCCGGATTCCACCCCGGGGTTCGAGGGCAACAAGGTAGATGGCAGCCGGCTGCTGGCCGCATTCGACGGTCAGCTTTCCGAACTGCAGGAACGGCTTTTCGCGGCTTCCCGCTCGGGGGCGCGGGATGCGGTGCTGCTGATCCTGCAGGGCATGGACACCTCCGGCAAGGGCGGCATCGTCAGGCACGTCATCGGCGCGGTCGACCCGCAGGGGATCCGGCACCATGCCTTCAAGCAGCCCGCCGGCGAGGAACTAATGCACGACTTCCTGTGGCGGGTGGCCCGGCAGCTGCCCGGGTACGGCCTGATCGGCTGCTTCGACCGCTCCCATTACGAGGATGTCCTGGTCCATCGGGTGCGCGGACTCAGCCCGCTGGCGGAAGTCGAAGCGCGCTACGGGATGATCAACGGTTTCGAGTCCCGTCTGGTCGGCGGGGGCATGAGGATCGTTAAGGTCATGCTGCACATCAGCCGGGAGGAAGGCCGGGCCCGCCTGCAGGAACGGCTGGACCGGCCGGACAAGTACTGGAAGTACAACCCCGGCGACGTCGACGAGCGCCGGTTCTGGGACGAGTACATGCACGCCTACCAGATTGCGCTGGAGCGCACCTCGACGGCGTACGCCCCGTGGTTTGTGGTGCCTGCAAACAGGAAGTGGTACGCGCGGCTGGCCGTCCAGCGGCTGCTGCTGGACGCCCTGCAGGAGATCAACCCGCAGTGGCCGGCAGCGCACTTCGATGTCGATTTGGAGAAGCAGCGACTGGCGGGCTCCTGATTGGGGCGCTCAGCTGCCGGACTGGTCCTGGGCCGGGCGGGCAGCGTCCAGCCGCCGGCGGGCCCCCTCGAGCCAGGCCTCGCAGCGCGCGGCCAGGGCCTCGCCGCGTTCCCAGAGGGCCAGCGACTCTTCCAGGCTGGCGCCGCCCGCTTCCAGCGCGGTGACGACGGCGACCAGCGCCTCCCGGGCCTGCTCGTAGCTCATTGCCGCAATCTCTTCGCTCATGGCAGTGCTGCCGGTGCCGGACTGTTCGTTCATCGGTTCCTCATCTTCCGCCGCTGCCGCGGCATTGCTGGATATCGCTTCCGGTGTCCAAGGCCGTCAGCTCACGGCACGACGTCGGCGGCCAGTTCGCCGACAGCTACGCGCACCCGGAGCCGGGTTCCGGGCGGGGCATCCTGCGCATCGCGCAGCACCGCGCCGTCCGGCAGTTGGACGACGGCGTAGCCGCGGTCCAAGGTGTTCTGCGGTGAGAGCGCGCGGACCTGGGCCCGCAGGTGCACGATCCGGTCACGGTCCCGGTCCACGGCGGCGGAAATGCAGTTGTAGGCCCGCGCGCTGAGCCGCTGCAGTTCCTCGGCCCGGGCCTGGATCATGCCGTGCGGGTTGGCCAGCACCGGCCGTGAGCGCACGGCTGCCAGCCGTTCGCTCTCATGCCGGATCATGGTTTCCACACTGCGTGAGAGCATCGCCCGGGCCCGGGCGATCCGCTCCAGTTCCTCGCCCACGTCCGGCACAATCCGCTTGGCGGCATCCGTGGGGGTGGAAGCCCGCAGGTCCGCCACGTCATCGAGCAGCGGGCGGTCCGCCTCATGACCGATGGCACTGACCACCGGGGTCCTGGCGGCCGCGACGGCGCGGACGAGTTCCTCGCTGCTGAAGGGCAGCAGGTCCTCCAGCGAGCCGCCGCCGCGGGCAATCACGATGACGTCCACTTCGGCCATTGCATCGAGCTCGGCCAGGGCCTGCATGACCTGCGTCACGGCGGTGACGCCCTGGACGGCGACTTCGCGCACTTCGAAGGCTACCGCCGGCCAGCGCAGCGAGGCATTGCGAATGACATCCTTCATCGCGTCCGAATCCCGGCCGGTGATCAGCCCGATCCGGTGCGGCAGCATCGGCAGCCGCTTCTTGCGCGCGTCGGCGAACAGGCCCTCGGCCGCCAGGGCCTGGCGCAGCCGTTCCAGCCGGGCCAGCAGGTCCCCGAGTCCCACCGGGCGGATGTCCCGGGTCTGCATCGACAGCCTGCCCGTCTTGACGTACAGGTCCGGCTTGATCTGGGCCACCACGCGGGAACCGGGCTGCAGCGGCACCTCCAGGCGGGACATGACATTGCCCCACGCGACCAGGCTGAAGGACGCCTCGGCATCGGTGTCGCGCAGGGTCAGGTAGGTGACGCTGTTGCGGCGGTTCAGTTCGATCACCTGGCCCTCCACCCAGGTGGGCGGGACCCGGTCGATATGCGCCTTCAGCTTCTCGGAGAGCAGGCGCAGCGGCCAAGGGTTCTCCGGCGAGGTCTGCGACGCAGTTGGGGGCAGGGTGGTGCGTTGGGCCGGAGCCTCGGCGATTCCGGCCCCGCTCGCGGGCCATGACTGGTCCTGGCTCATGCAGGCCCCTTTCCGCAGCTGCCGGCCGGCGCTGCTTGCTGCCTTCGGGATGCACACCGGTGGTGCGGCAGGTCGAAGGCAGGCTGGCAGGTGTTCGAAGATTCCTTTCATTCATACCAGCTGTTGCGGACAAAGGATGTGCCCTAATGTGCTTTGCAGGGTCGGCGGCACCGTTCACGGCCCGGGGCCCGGGGCCCGGGCCGGACGGCGACGGATGGAGGAGGCCGATGTCCCTGCGCAGCGTGTTCGCCGCCGTTCTGGGGCTGGTGGCTGTGCTGCTGGCCGCCGGCGCGCTGCCGGCCGCGTGGCTGCAGCAGAACGTCTTCGACGAGGCGGGGTTCGTGTCCTTCACGGAGCCGATGGTGGAGGATCCGCAGTTCCGTTCCGCGCTCTCGACGGCGGTTGCCCGGGACGTGGGCAGGCAGCTGAATGCAGGCCCCGCCATCGATGCCTTGGCCAAACACGTGATCGAACAGGTGACCGGCCGGCTGACGGAGCTGGACGGCTTTGAACGGGTCTGGCGCGAAACCGCGGCCCGGTCCCATCGGTTGAGTCTGGCCGACCCGGAGCATCCGGATCTGGCCGTGCAGTTGGCGCCGCTGGCGGGCCTGGTAGCCCGGGAAGTGGCGGACAGGCTCGGTGCCGAGGCGCCCGCCGTGGCTGACCGGGCGGTCCATTTCGGCAATGCCGAACTCAACGGCTACGTGGCCGCGGCCGGCAGGACGGCCGCGGCGTGGCCCTGGCTGGCAGCCGGTGCGGTGGTGGCAGCCGTGGGAGCGGTCCTGCTGGCGGACCGCAGGGCGGCAGCGGTCATATGGCTGGGGGTCGGGACAGCGGCCGCCGGGCTTCTGTTGTGGGCCGCAGCCGGGCAGCTGCCGGCGCTGGCCGGCC
>NZ_JBHTML010000211.1:0-6472 GCF_042679445.1 Arthrobacter sp. GCM10027362 | reverse complement strand
CCCTCGGCGTGCCGCTGCTGCCGGCCGGCGACGGGCTGGCCGCCGAACTGGCGCGGCTGAAGGTGCGCGAGGTCAAGACCTTCGGCGAGCCCGACGGCGGCTGGGAACCTTTGCTGGGCGGCGTGCGCCGGCTCGGCCCGGAGGAGAGCCCGCAGGACCCCGCGGCGCCGACTCCGGCGTCGACCTATTCGGTGCTGCTGACTGAGGAGGCCCGAACCCTGCGGGCGACCATGGCCGTGGTGGAGGCCTCGGGCGCCCGCATGCAGGTGGATCCGGCGGCAGACCCACGGCGGAACCCGGCCGTCATCTCCTTTTTGCGCGAAACTCCAAAGAACAACATCCTCGGCATCGGCGCCGCGTTCGGGACCCCGGCGGAGTTCGCCCGGCGCGCCCAGGCCGCGCTGACCGTCCCCGAGCTTCCCGGCGGGGGCCTGCTGGTCTTCCCCGCGCGGCGGATGGTCGCGCTGTACGGGCATCCGTCCGGCGCCGCGCTGGGCGTACTCGGGGAACAGGGGATCGAAGCCAGCATCGAACGGGCCAAAAAGCTCGCCGGCAGCTACCAGCAGTACAGCCGCCAGCCGGTGATCCCGGCGTTCGAGATCATCGCCTCGGTGGCCTCGGCCGCGCCCGGCAAGGACGGCAGCTACTCCTCCATGACGGATCCGGAGGAACTGCGGCCCTGGGTCGAGGCCGCCGGCCGGGCCGGCGTCTATGTGGTGCTGGACCTGCAGCCGGGCCGCACCGACTTCCTGACCCAGGCCAGGCAGTATGCCGGGCTGCTGGAACAGCCGCACGTGGGCCTGGCCCTGGACCCGGAGTGGCGGCTGGCCCCGGGGCAGCGCCACATGGAGCAGATCGGCTCGGTGGACGCGGCCGAAATCAACCAGGTCTCCGAGTGGCTGGCGTCGCTGACCCGGGAGCGGAACCTGCCGCAGAAGGTCTTCATGATCCACCAGTTCCGCCAGGACATGGTGAGCAACGAAGGCCGCGTGGACACCTCGCACGAGGAACTGGCGGTGGTGCTCCACGCCGACGGCCACGGCACTGCCGGGCAGAAGATGGAGACCTGGAACGCCCTGTTGCAGGTGGCGCCGAAGGGGGTGCGCATGGGCTGGAAGAACTTCTACGACGAGGACCGTCCCATCTTCACCCCCGAGCAGACCTACCGCAACGTGGATCCGGCCCCATGGTTCGTCTCCTACCAGTGAGGACCGGCCGGCAACCCGACGGCGGGACGGGCTGCCGGAATCCAGTTGATATTGTGGGGGCCATGAGTGTTTTTGCCGTTGAGTACGTGTACGCTGCCGGGTCCGAGGCCGGCCGGGACGAGCACCGGCCCGCCCACCGCGCGTGGCTGAATTCCTTCGTGGAGTCGGGCCGGCTGCTGGCCTCCGGCCCGT
Source organism: Arthrobacter sp. GCM10027362 (assembly GCF_042679445.1). Lineage (NCBI taxonomy): Bacteria > Bacillati > Actinomycetota > Actinomycetes > Micrococcales > Micrococcaceae > Arthrobacter > Arthrobacter sp. GCM10027362. The sequence goes on along the minus strand of NZ_JBHTML010000211.1, from coordinate 5,072 downwards.
TTGCCGACGGCGAGGGTGCCCTCCTGCTCTTCACCGCGGAATCGGAGGCCGCGCTGCTGGAGGAGCTGAAGCAGGATCCGTTCAATGTCAACCAGCTCATTTCCGGGCTCAAGGTGACCGAATGGAAGCCGGTCACCGGGGCCTTTGCCGACTACGTCTAGCGCGGCGGGACCCTCGGCGCCGGCTTCGCCGCGGGGGGATAATGAAAGCTGACAACCAGCTGACGGACCAACAGCCTGCAAGGCTCATGGAGGACTACGTGACTTCGGTCAATCTTGGAATGCCGGCCCCGCCGCCGCCCGTGCTCGCCCCGCGCCGGAAGACGCGGCAGATTAAGGTCGGGCCGGTGGGGGTGGGCTCCGATTCGCCGATCAGCGTGCAGTCCATGACCACCACCCCCACCACGGACATCAACGCCACCTTGCAGCAGATCGCCGAGCTGACCGCCGCCGGCTGCGACATTGTGCGGGTTGCCTGCCCCAGCGCCGACGACGCCGAGGCGCTGCCGATCATCGCCAGGAAGTCCAAGATCCCGGTCATCGCGGACATCCATTTCCAGCCCAAGTACGTCTTCGCCGCGATTGAGGCCGGCTGCGCCGGGGTGCGCGTGAACCCGGGCAATATCCGCAAGTTCGACGACCAGGTCAAGGAGATCGCCCAGGCCGCCGGGGACGCCGGGGTGTCCATCCGGATCGGCGTCAACGCCGGCTCGCTGGATCCGCGCCTGCTGCAGAAGTACGGCAAGGCCACGCCGGAGGCGCTGGTGGAGTCCGCGGTGTGGGAAGCCTCCCTGTTCGAGGAACACGACTTCCATGACTTCAAGATCTCCGTCAAGCACAATGACCCGGTGGTCATGGTGCGGGCCTACGAGATGCTGGCCGAACGCGGGGACTGGCCGCTGCACCTGGGCGTGACCGAGGCCGGCCCCGCCTTCCAGGGCACGATCAAGTCCGCCACGGCCTTCGGCGCCCTGCTCTCCAAGGGCATCGGGGACACCATCCGGGTTTCGCTGTCCGCGCCGCCGGTGGAGGAGATCAAAGTCGGCGAGCAGATCCTGCAGTCGCTGAACCTGCGCCCGCGCAAGCTGGAGATCGTCTCCTGCCCGTCCTGCGGCCGCGCCCAGGTGGACGTCTACACGCTGGCCGAGCAGGTCACCAAGGGATTGGAGCACCTGACCGTGCCGCTGCGCGTGGCCGTCATGGGCTGCGTGGTCAACGGCCCGGGAGAGGCCCGCGAGGCGGACCTGGGGGTGGCCTCCGGCAACGGCAAGGGCCAGATTTTTGTGAAGGGCCATGTCATCAAGACTGTCCCCGAGGACCGGATTGTTGAGACACTCATTGAAGAAGCGATGAGGATTGCGGAGGAAATGGGGGACGCCGGTGGCGAAGATGCTGTCAAGGGCAGTCCCGTGGTTAACGTCAGCTAGCCAGCGCGGCACCGTCCCGGAGGCCCGCTCCGGGACGTCCATCCGCGCGCTTACCGAAGCGGACACCGAAGAGCTGTGGTCGCTGGTGCGCACGGATCCGGTGGCCAATGTGTTCCTGGCCGCGCACCTGGAGTCCGCCCGGACGGCGGGCCCGACGCCCTCCGGGGCGCGGATCCTGGGCTGTTTCGACGGCGGTGGCACGCTGGCCGGCGCCTGCTGGGCCGGGGTCAACGTGGTCCCGGTGGGCCTGGACGCCGTGCAGGGTGCACGCATGGGCGACTTCCTGGCCGCCGCCAACCGCCATATCTCCTCGATTTTCGGTCCCGCCGAAGGCGTGCTGGGAATCTGGTCCACGTTGCAGCACAGCAGCGCCCGGCCCTTCGATGTCCGCCCGGACCAGCCGCTCATGGAGCTGCGCGGCGCCCCGGCGGTCGCCCCGGATCCCTCCCTGCGCTTCTCCACGCTCGAGGACCTGGACGCGCTGGTCCCTGCCTGCGTGGCCATGTTCGAGGAGGAAGTCGGCTATTCGCCGCTCTCCGGCGGCGGGCAGCACTACCGGCAGCGGGTGAAGTCGCTGATCGAACGCGGGCATTCGGTGCTCTGCCGCAACGCGGACGGCGAGGTCGTGTTCAAGGCCGAACTGGGCAACGTTTCCACGGAAGCGGTGCAGATCCAGGGTGTGTGGATGAATCCTGCCTACCGCGGCCAGGGACGGGCCGCGGCGTACATGGCCGCCGTCGTCGAGCTCTCCCGCCGCTACGCGCCGGTGGCAAGCCTGTACGTGAACGACTACAACCACCGGGCGATGGCCGCGTACCGGCGGGTCGGCTTCGAGCAGGTCGGCACCTTCGCGACGATTCTGTTCTAGCCTGCGCGGAACCGTAGGATTGGATACTGATCCCTGCCCCCACCCCATCGAAGAAACGGATTCCCAGCGTGGTCCTTCGACTCTCCACCTTGTTCCTGCGCACCCTGCGCGAAGATCCTGTCGATGCCGAGGTGGCCAGCCACAAGCTGCTGGTCCGCGCCGGCTACATCCGCCGTGCCGCCCCGGGCATCTACTCCTGGCTGCCGCTGGGCCTGCGGGTGCTGGGCAAGGTGGAGCGGATCATCCGTGAGGAAATGGACGCCATCGGTGCCCAGGAGGTGCACTTCCCGGCGCTGCTGCCCAAGGAACCCTACGAGGCCACCAACCGCTGGACCGAATACGGGGAAGGCATCTTCCGGCTCAAGGACCGCAAGGACGCCGACTACCTGCTCGCGCCCACGCACGAGGAAATGTTCACGCTGCTGGTGAAGGACCTGTACTCCTCGTACAAGGACCTGCCGGTGTGCCTGTACCAGATCCAGACCAAGTACCGGGACGAGGCCCGGCCGCGGGCCGGCCTGCTGCGCGGGCGCGAGTTCATCATGAAGGACTCCTACTCCTTCGACATTGACGACGCCGGGCTGGACGCCAGCTACGCGGCCCACCGCGCCGCGTACCTGAGGATCTTCGAGCGGCTGGGCCTGGCCGTGGTCCCGGTCAAGGCCACTGCCGGCGCAATGGGCGGCTCCAGGAGCGAGGAATTCCTGCACCCGACCGAGGTGGGCGAGGACACCTTCGTGCGCTCGCCCGGCGGCTATGCGGCCAACGTCGAGGCGGTGGCCACCGTGGTGCCGGCGGAGATCGACTACACCGGGGCCCCGCCGGCCGAGGTCAAGGACACTCCCGACACGCCCACCATCGAGACGCTGGTGGCGGCGGCGAACCAGCTGGCTCCGCGCGCGGACCGGCCCTGGACCGCGGCGGACACGCTGAAGAACGTGGTCCTGGCCGTGGACCTGCCCACCGGCGAGCGGCAGGTGGTGGTCATCGCCGTGCCCGGGGACCGGGCCGTGGACCTCAAGCGCGTGGAGGCGAACATCGGCGCGCACCTGCCGGTGGCCGGGGAGATCGGCGTGGAGGCCGCCGGCGAGGAGGACCTGAAGAGGCACCCCGGCCTGGTCAGGGGCTATATCGGCCCGGGCGAGTCCGTGGACGCCGCGGTACTGGGCACCACCGGCAAGACCGGGCTGCTGTACCTGGTGGACCCGCGCGTGGTCTCCGGCACCAGCTGGATCACCGGGGCCAACGTGGACGGCAAGCACGTCTTTGGGCTGGTCGCCGGCCGCGACTTCGGCTGGGACGGCGTCATCGAGGCGACCGAGGTGCGGGCCGGGGACCCGGCTCCGGACGGCTCCGGCCCGCTGGAGGCCGCCCGCGGCATCGAGATGGGGCACATTTTCCAGCTCGGCCGCAAGTACGCGGAGGCCCTGGGCCTGCAGGTGCTCGATGCCAACGGCAAGCTGACCACCGTGACTATGGGCTCTTACGGGGTGGGCGTGACGCGGGCCGTGGCGGCGCTGGCCGAGTCCTACCACGACGAGAAGGGCCTGGCCTGGCCGCGCAGCGTGGCGCCGGCGGATGTGCACGTGGTGGCCACCGGCCGCGGCGACGAGATCTTCGCCGCGGCGGCGAAACTGTCTGAGGACCTGGAGGCCGCCGGGCTTGAGGTGATCTACGACGACCGGCCCAAGGTCTCCCCGGGCGTGAAGTTTTCCGACGCGGAACTGCTCGGTGTGCCCACCATCGTGGTGGTCGGCCGCGGCCTGGCGGACGGCGTCGTCGAGGTCAAGGACCGTACCACCGGACAGGCGGAGAACGTGGCCCTGGATGCGGCAGCGGCCCACGTGGCCGCACTGGCCGGGAAGTGATTCCCGGGCTGGAAATTTCCGGCCTGGAGGACTTGGCGCCCGCCACGATCGCCCTGGTGGTCGTGGCGGGCTTCTGCGCCGGCTGGGTGGACGCCGTGGTGGGCGGGGGAGGGCTGATCCAGCTGCCCGCGCTGCTGCTGGTGCCCGGCATCAATCCCGTGCAGGCGCTGGCCACGAATAAGATGGGCTCCATCTTCGGCACGACCACCAGTTCCATCACCTATTTCCGCTGGGCCACGCCGGATTTGAAAACGGCGCTGCCGATGGCCGGCATCGCCCTGGCAGGCAGCTTTTGCGGGGCGGTCCTGGCCACCTCGCTGCCGGCGCAGGTCTTCAAGCCGGTCATCATCGCCGCGCTGATCGCGGTCACCGCCTTCACCGCGCTGCGCCCCGCCGCCGGCACGCTCACGCAGCTGCGCCACCGCGGGGCCCGGCACCTCGGCACCGCCGCCGGCATCGGCCTGGTGATCGGGTTCTACGACGGGCTGATCGGACCGGGCACCGGCTCGTTCCTGATCATCGCCATGGTGGCGCTGCTGGGCTACAGCTTCCTGGCCGCCAGCGCCAAGGCCAAGATCGTCAACATGGCCACCAACCTGGGGGCCCTGCTGTATTTCCTGCCGCACGGTTCCCTGCTGTGGGGCCTGGGGCTGGTCCTGGGCGCGGCCAATATGGCCGGCGGCTACGTGGGGGCGCGCACCGCGGTGAGCAAGGGCAGCCGGTTCGTCCGGATCGTCTTCCTGCTGGTGGTCGCCGTGCTCATTGTCAAGCTCGGCTGGGACGTGCTGCAGGAGAACCTGGCCACCTGAGGCCGCCGGCGTCAGGGGGCCGCCGGCACCGCGGACTGGGATTGCCCGGCGGTCGCGGCGTTGCCGAGCCCGGGCGCCGCGGGGACCTCCCCGGTGGTGTC
>NZ_JBHTML010000210.1:0-6504 GCF_042679445.1 Arthrobacter sp. GCM10027362 | reverse complement strand
CTGGCCGGGGCAGTCGGTGCTCGTCCTCGGTGCCGGCGGCGGGGTCGGCAGCTTCGCGGTCCAGCTGGCCAAGGCGTCCGGGGCGGACGTCACCGGGGTGTGCAGCACCGCGAAGGCGGACCTGGTGCGCTCGATCGGCGCCGACCGGGTCATTGACCACACCCGCGGGGACTTCGCCGACGGCACGCGCCGCTACGACCTGATCCTCGACACCGCCGGCAACAACCGGCTCAGACGCCTGCGCCGGGCCCTGGCCCCCGGCGGCACCCTGGTCATCGCCGGCGGCGAAGGCGGGGGACCGATCCTCGGCGGCGTGGACCGCCAGCTGCGCGCAAGCCTGCTCTCCCCCTTCAGCGGCCGGAAAATGCGCACCTTCATGTCAGCCGAGCGGCCCCAGGACCTGCGCGACCTGCGCGAACTCATCGAGGCCGGCAGGCTCACCCCGGTCATTGACCGGACCTACCCGCTCGCCGGGGCTCCCGAGGCCATCGGCCGCCTGCACGCCGGGGCGGCCCGCGGCAAGCTCGTCGTCACGGTCCAGCCGTAAGCTGTCCGCCCTGCCGGTCGTGTACGCGCAGCTGCAGCAGGGCCAGCCCGGCCAGCGGCGCCGGGACCCCCAGCGCCTCAGCGCGCGCCACGAACCGGCCCAGGATGTGCTCGCCTTCGTGGGGCAGGCCGGCCGCGACGTCGCGGTACAGCGAGGAGGTGAACCCGGACCCGGGTTCGGTCAGCAGGCCGATGCTCATCCGGTGCTCGCCGTCGGGCACCGGATGCCCGGCGGCGGCAGCCACCGCCTCGGTCTCGGCAATGACGGCCAGGGCGAAGTCCTCCCCGCCGGGGCAGGCCACAATGTCCCCGACCGGCCCGCGCATCAGGCAGGTGACCGCGCCGGCGGCCGCGATGAACGCCCACTTGTGCCACATGGCCGCGATGATGTCCGGGGCCAGGGACAGCTCGAAGCCGGGGACGGAGAGCTCCCGGTAGAGGTCCTCGATGCGCCGGGTGCGCTCGCCGGACTGCTCCCCGATGGCCATCACGGCCAGCGGCTGCAGCTGCCGGATTTGTCCGTCGGCGGTCACCGTGGTCACCACCTTCACCAGCCCGCCGAGCACGTGCCCGGCCCCGTAGCGTTCCGTCAGCACGTCAAGGTGCGACATCCCGTTCAGGAACGGCAGGATCATCGTGCCGGGGCCGACGGCGGGCGCGATCTGCTCCACGACCGTATCCAGGGCCCCGGCCTTGACGGCGACGATCACCAGGTCGTACGGGGAATCCAGTCCGTCCGCCGTGACCGTCCGGACCGGGATGGTTTCATCGGTCCCGGGCCCGAAGATCCTCAGCCCGCCTTGCAGCTGGGCGGCCCGGCGCGGACGGACCAGGAAGGTCACGTCGCGGCCGGCCCGGGCCAGCCGGCCGCCGAAGTAGCCGCCCGTTGCTCCGGCGCCTGCCACCAGTATCCTCATGGCTCAGGACGCCCCCACGGTCCGGTCGGCCATGAACTTCAGCAGGTCCGCCCGGTCCAGGCTGGCCGTGCCGGCGAGCGCGTCGCCGAGGTTCACTCCTGCGACCGTGTCATAGATGCACAGGCGGGCCAGCCGGATGCCGTCGGCATACAGTCCGCAGGCGTCCCGGACCGCATCGTAGAGTGCCCGCTGCTTCCACCCCGGCGAGCCTGCCCCGGTCAGGACGCCCGGCTCGCCCGCCGGGCCGAACATCTCCTCGGCGGCGGCGGACGTCCAACACTGGCCCGCCGTGCCCCCGCCCGCCCCGCAGCTGTCCTCGTACTGCACGCAGTACTCGCGGTAGGCCGGCGCCCACGGCAGCCGCTGGGCCCATTCGGTTTCCAAGGTGGCCCCGCGGTACCGGTTGAAGTGCAGCGGCCCGTCCAGCTCAAGGCGCAGGTGCCCGTCGAAAACAAAGTCCCAGCCGCCTGCCTCCAGCGTCCGTCCCGGGTTGCGTCCGCCGAACCCCATGTAGACAGCTTCCAGGGAGCGCCGCACATTGGCCGGCAGCCACTCGGTGGTCGCCCCGGACTCTCCCGGGCCGGGCTTCTGCAGCCGGGGACCCAGTATCCGCTGCAGGCCTTCGGAGTATCTTGCCATGGGCACAAGCGTAGCGTTCGCTGCCTCCCCCGAACGCTTCGCGTCCGGGGACCCCGGGCAGCTCTCTTGCCGGGGCCCCGCCTGGGCTTGCGAAGGCGGGGAAGCTGCGGAGTGCTGGCCGCTCTGGCCCTCTGCTTCCCGAGCCGCTAGTCTAAATCGCGCCCGGCCCGCCACCCGCACCCAGGAGAACAACCGTGACTGACGCCCTGACCATCACCCGCACCTTCGCCGCGCCCCGCGAACTCGTCTACGCGGCCTGGACCCGGCCCGAATACTTCTCCGTCTGGTTCGGCACCGAGGCCGTCGACGTGCCGCTCGACACGCTGTCGCTGGACGTGCGGGCCGGCGGCGCGTGGACCGCCGTCATGCATCTGCCCGACGGCGACACCATCCACTGGACCGGGGAATACACCGAGGTGGACCCGCCCGCGCGCCTGGCCTTCACGATGAACGACGATCCCTCGGCCCCCGCGGATCCCGCGCCGGTGACCGTCGTGTTCCGGGAGGCAGGCGGCGGCACCGAGATGACGCTGGCCCAGCCCCGCGGCGGCTTCACCGACGAACAGCTGGAGCAGACGAAGGCCGGCTACAACGGCTTCTTCGACGCAATGGACAAGCTGCTCGCGGCCCACGGGTAGGACGCGGCGCCCTGGCGGACGCTGTGGACCGACTCTTCCGTGAAGCCTGCCGGCGGCGCGGCGGCTTCGTCGCTTTTGAGGCCGCCGTGCAGCTGCCTGCCCTGCGGCCCGGCCTGCCGGACCGTCTCGGCGCGGCCGGATTCCGCCGCCTGAGGTCCGTTGCCGGCGTTGAAGAATGTTCACTTAGGCAATGCGGCAGTTTAGGCAATGCGGCAGTGATTCAGCCGTGCCGGCAATGTTCCGGGGCCTCTCCGGGCAGGTCCGGCGCTTCTGTACAACGGCGGGCACGCGGTTTGGGGCCCGGGCCGGATAAGGCAGGGAGCAGCGCGACGCCGAGGGCGCTGAGTCCGCAGGTCAGCCACCAGGTGGCATGCCAGCCGCCCGAGGAGGTTGCCAGGGCGGCGATAACCAGGGGGCCCGCGAAGTTGCCGACGTTGAAGATCTGCTGGGTGAGCCCGAGCACCGCCGGGATCGAGCCGCCCGGCGGCGCGATGGTGACCGAATACCGGGTCAGGGCGGCCGGAACCAGGCCGCCGGCCGCGGAGAAGACCGCGACCAGGAGGAGCTGCAGGACGAAGCCGTTCGCAAGGTCTTCCCAGTGGACGGCGAAGGTGGCCCAGGAAGTGGCGGCCATGGCCAGGAAGGTCCAGAGGACGATCCTCCGCTCGGCGATTCCCCGCTGCAGCAGTGGACCGGCCGCAACGGCCCCAATGGCGTTGGCCCCGCCGACGGCCGCGCTCAGCAGCCCGGGCCAGACCCCGATCAGGCCGAGGGACTGGTAGATCGAGGGCAGGAAGCCCATCAGCGCCATCCACTGGGCCGTGTAGCAGGCGAAGACGATTCCGGTAATCCAAGGCCGGACGGCGGCCACCGTGCGCCGGACCTTGCGCACCGAGCCACGCCATCCCGCCGCGCGGGCAGGGCCGTCCGCGGGCACCCGGGCCAGGATGAACGGCACCGGCACCAGCGTGACCACCGCCATGACCAGCCACCAGAGGCGCCAGCCGGCGGCCTGGAGCACGAGGGCCCCGGCCGCGAGCCCGATCAGGGACGCCGCACCGTGGAAGGTGGCCCAGCCGGCCAGCGCCACGCTAAGCCGGCCCGGCGGAGCGACATGCCGGATCAAGGCCGGTGCACCGACCACCGCCAGCAGGAATCCCACGCCTTCGACGGAGCGGGAGGCCAGGAGCAGCACGGTGCCGGGCGAAACTGCGCCCAGCAGGGATCCGGCGCTCAGCAGTACCAGGCCGAGCACCAGCATGCGCCGCAGTCCCAGGACCTCCCCGGCCAGCGCAACGGGCAGCCCTGCCGCAATGCTGGCGGCCTGGATCACGCCTACCAGCAGCCCTGCCTCCACCAGGGTCATCGACAGGTCGTCCCGCACCAGGGCCAGGGCGCCGGGGAGCTTCCAGATGTGCATCGCGGCGGCGACGCCCGCCGCCAGGACCACCAGCCAAACGCCGTCCGACGTCGCCGCTCCCCCGGAAGGGCGGAGTTCCCCGAGGGGAGTTGGTTTCACTGCCTAGAGCACGGAGGCCACGGGGGCGCCCACGGCGAAGCGCTGCCCGCTGGTGGCCACGTCCACCGGACCGTCGAAGCTGCTGGCGGCGCGGCTGCTCCACCACTGCGGCTCGGCGCGGCCGGCCAGGTGGGAGAGCACCAGGCGCCCCACACCTGCGGCGGCAGCCACGCGGCCGGCGCCTTCCGGCGTCGTGTGCGAGATCTGCTGGTGGTTCAGGAACGCCGGGGCGAAGCCCTTGCCCGCGTAGAAGTCCAGGTTCACCGCTTCGTGGACCAGCACGTCCGCCCCGGAGGCCAGCACGGCCAGCGCGGCGCATTCGGCGGTGTCACCGGAGAACACCACGGAGCCGGCGTCGGTGTCGAAGCGGAAGGCCAGGGCCGGGCGCACCGGGGGGTGCTCCACGAGGATGCCGGTGACCTTGACCCGGCTGTCCTCGTAGACGTCGAACGGACGGGCCGCTGCCGCCGAGCCGTGGGCCGGGGTGGCCAGGTCCACGGTGTGCAGCAGGGCGGCCAGGTCCGGGCGCGCCTCGTCGTGGACGCGGATGTCGATGTCGTAGGAGTACGCCTTCAGCGCGTGCGCCACGAGCTCGCGGGTGCCGGCCAGGGTGTCACCGGCCGGGTGGGTCTCGTCGCGGCCGGGGCCGAGGACCGATACCGGCTGGGTGAAGCCGTCCACCGGGCCGCCCCAGTTCCACAGCAGGAAGCCTGGCAGCTCCACCACGTGGTCCGAATGCAGGTGGGTGATGAACCCGGCGGCAAGGTCCCTGCCGCGCAGCCCGGCCTGGTGGGCGGCCCGGGTGCAGCCGAGCCCGAAGTCGACCATGTAGAAGGCGTCGCCGACCACGAGGGCGCTGGAGATGCCGTTTTCCGGTCCGCGGATGGCCGGGCCGGCGGCGGTGCCGAGGGTGATCAGTTCGACGCTCACGGTGTGTCCTTTGGCAAAGATGGGAGAAAAGGCAGAAAACAGCAGGAAAACGGCAGGAAAGCAGTCAGGGTCAGGCGTGCGGGCGGGCGTTGATGACGCGGGTTTCGAGGTACTCCTCCAGGCCCCAGCGTCCGCGCTCGCGGCCGATGCCGGAGGCCTTCCAGCCGCCGAAGGGGGCGTCGGGCTCCACCAGGGTGTGCTGGTTGATCCACACGGTTCCGGCCTCCAGCCGGGAGGCAACACCGTGGGCGCGGCCTGCGTTCGGGCTCCACACGGAGGCTCCGAGCCCGAACTCGCCGGCGTTGACCAGGTCAATCGCGGTCTCGAGGTCGTCGTAGGCGACAATCGGCAGGGCCGCGCCGAACTGTTCCTGCTCCACCAGGTCCATGCCGGGTTGGGCGTCGGCGACGACGGTGGGGGCGAGGAAGTGGCCGGGCAGGTCGCAGCCGCGGCCGCCGCCGGTGACCACCCGGGCCCCGGCGCCGACGGCGGAGTCGACCAGGCCGCGGACCAGCTGCAGCTGGGCGGCGGTGTGCATGGGGCCCATGGTGGTGCCGGCGGCGATGCCGTGGCCGACCACGTGGCGGGCGGCCTCGGCGGCGATGGCCTCGGCCAGTTCGTGGCGGCGGCTGCGCGGTACATAGACGCGCTTGACCGCCATGCAGACCTGGCCGGCGTTGCGGAAGGCGCTACCGACGATGCCGCGGGCGGTGGTCTCGGCGTCAGCGTCCTCGAGCACGATCGCCGGGTCATTGCCGCCCAGTTCCAGCGTGACCCGCTTGACTGTCGGGGCGGCCTGCTGGGCGATGGAGATGCCCACGTCGGTGGAGCCGGTGAAGGAGATCTTCCGGACCCCCGGCAGGGTGCTCAGCGCGACGTTGACCGTGCGGCGGGAGCTGGTGCGCACCTGCAGCACGCCCGCCGGCAGGGCCTCGTTGAGCAGCTCCACCAGGGCCATGGTGGACAGCGGCGTCGTCGCCGAGGGCTTGGCCACCACGGTGCAGCCGGCGACCAGCGCGGGGGCCAGCTTCACGCAGAGCAGCGAAATGGGGAAGTTCCACGGGGTGATGGTGCCGACCACGCCGACCGGGCGGTAGTGCACCTCCAGGGTCCGGTCCGCGCGCGGGGCCAGCGGCTCGACCTCGTCCCAGGCCAGGTCCGCGTAGTACTCGAAGAGCCCGGCGGCCACGGTGAACTCGCCGGCGGCGTCGGCCTTCGGCTTGCCCTGCTCGCGGGAGAGCAGCGTGGCCAGCCGGTCCAGGTCGCGGCGGATCAGCCCGGCACAGGCGCGCAGCGCGGCCCGGCGGGCTTCGCG
>NZ_JBHTML010000209.1:0-6543 GCF_042679445.1 Arthrobacter sp. GCM10027362 | reverse complement strand
GTCCCGGCCGGCCGGCCCCGGTACGGTGCCGCCGACCACCGGCGGCCCGGCGGCCGAGGACCGGGAGGACATCGCCCCGGTGGAACCGCCGGCCGTGGCGACCAGGGAGGAAAAGGAATGAAGCTGCCCGTCTACCTCGGCCTGCTGCACGCGTCCGAGGCCGCCCTCGCGGAGTCCTACCGCCAGGTGGCCGGCGGCCACGGCGACGAGCCGGACGTCCACTTCCTGTGCCTGACGCTGGCCCGGCAGTGCGATGCCCACCAGGAGGCACTGCGGCCGGTCATCGACCGCTACGGGGAAACCACCGAGGACGACGAACCGGAGCGGCTGCGCCACGAGGGCCTGTCCGAGACCCGCTCGGGTCCGGTCGGCCTGCTCCGGGACCTGCAGGACCTCTACCTGATCGCCAACCTGGTCGACATCACCTGGACCATGGTCAAGCAGGCCGCCCAGGGGCTGCGCGACGCCGAGCTGCTCGACGTCGTCGCCCGCTGCGACGGCGAGACCGCCACGCAGCTGGGCTGGCTCAGGACACGGATGAAGCAGGCCGCACCGCAGGCGTTGATCGCCGCCTCATGAAGGACAGGCCAATGAAGGACTGGCCGGCCATGGCGGTGCCCAGATCCGAGGACGTCCCGCAGCGGCAGCAGGACAGCGCCTCGAGCCTGCTGACCGTCCTCATTGCCTTCGCGGCCAACCTCCTCATCGCGGCCGCCAAGACCGTCGCGGCCTGGATCACCGGCTCCGCCTCGATGACCGCCGAGGCGGCGCATTCCTGGGCCGACACCGGCAACCAGGTGTTCCTGATGGTGGCCGAGAAGAAATCGCAGAAGGGCAGGGATCCGACCCACCCGATGGGATACGGCCGGGAAGCCTATGTCTGGTCGATGTTCGCGGCCTTCGGGCTGTTCACCGCCGGCGCGGTGGTCTCCATCATGCACGGGATCCAGCAGCTGTTCGAACCGGAACCCGCGGCGGACTTCGCCGTCGCCTACATAGTGCTGGCCATCTCCTTCGTGCTCGAGGGCAGTTCCTTCCTGCAGGCCTACCGGCAGGCCAGGAGCAGTGCCGCCCGGTACCGGCGCCACACCCTCGAACACGTGGTCCTGAGCTCAAACCCCACGCTGCGTGCGGTCTTCGCCGAGGATTCCGCGGCGCTGATTGGCATCCTCATCGCCTTCGCCGGCATTCTGCTGCACGAACTCACCGGCTCCGCGGTGCCCGACGCCGTCGGCTCCATCCTGGTCGGCGTGCTGCTGGGGGTGATCGCCGTCGTGCTGATCGATCGGAACCGCAGGTTCCTGGTCGGCCAGTCCGTGACGCCGGAAATGCGCCGGCTGACCGCCAGGATGCTGCTGCAACAGCCGCAGATCGAGCGCGTCACCTACCTGCACATGGAATTCGTCGGGCCCAGCCGGCTGTACCTGGTCGCGGCGGTGGACCTGGTCGGCAACTACAGCGAGCGCGACGTCGCCGTCGCCCTGCGCGGGATCGAGCGCCGGCTCGAGGAGGACGAGATGATCGAGGAGGCGGTGTTCACCCTGGCCACCCCGGACGAGCCGTCGCTGTTCCGGGACGAGAACGTCTGACCTCCCCGGCTACGACGTGCGGATCGCGAGGATGCCGGTCAGCGCCATTCCCGGGCCCGGACCGTGGGACACCTCGAAGGGGTCTGGAAGGCGGTGCTGGACCGCAGGACCAACAGGGTCCTGGGCGCGGCGATGCTCGGCCACGAGGCCAGCGAGGTCATTGCCGTCGTCCGGATGGCCAGGCTCGGCGGGATGGACGATGAGTGGGTGCGGGACGCTGTCATCACGCACCCGAGCATGGCGGAAGGCCTGACGCTGCTGTTCACGCCCGCCTACCTGGAGGACTGAGCCGGTGCCGGCGCCCGGTCGGCTGCGGTGGCCCCGCCCGGCCGGGCGGGGCCACTTTCTGTCTTCAAGCTGCAGCTGCTGACCAATTTTTGGGTCAGTCGGCGATGTAGAGCAGGCGTTTGTTGACGAACTCGTCCATGCCCAGCGGGCCGAGTTCACGGCCGACGCCGGAGCGCTTGATCCCGCCGAAGGGCAGCTCGGCGGCGGAGCCGCCGGGCCGGTTGATGGAGACCATGCCGGCCTCCAGCCGGTCCGCCACCCGCTTCGCGCGGTCCGGGTCGGTGCTGAACACGGCCGCGCCCAGGCCGAAGGCGGTGTCATTGGCCAGGGCTACGGCCTCGTCCTCGCTGGCGACCTTGTAGACCATGGCGGCCGGGCCGAAGAGTTCCTCGCCCCAGGCGCGCATGTCCCTGGTGATGCCGGTCAGCACCGTGGGCTCGACGAAGGAACCGGGGCCGGCGACGGGGGAGCCGCCGGCGTGCAGCACGGCGCCCTTGTCCACGGCGTCGCGGATCTGCTCCAGCAGGGTCTCGGCGGCCGGCCGGGAGGAGAGTGGGGCGAAGGTGGTCTCCGGATCCGCCGGGTTGCCCGGGCGCAGCTTCTTCGCGTGCGCGGCCAGTTCGGCGACGAAGTCGTCGAAGATGTCCGCCATGACGATCATCCGCTTGGGCGAGTTACAGGCCTGGCCGGAGTTGGCCATGCGGGCCCGGAACGCGGTCTTGGCGGTGCGGGCCACGTCGTCGGTATCCAGCACGATGTAGGGGTCCGAGCCGCCCAGCTCCAGCACCACCTTCTTGAGGTTCTTCCCGGCGATTTCCGCCACGGCCGCGCCGGCGCGCTCGGACCCGGTCAGCGACACGCCCTGGATGCGCGGATCGGCGATGATGTCGGCGACCTGGTCATTGGTGGCGAAGACGTTCACGTAGGCGCCGGCCGGCAGCCCGGCGTCGTCGAAGATCCGCTGCATGGCCAGCGCCGAGCGCGGGCAGCTGGGGGCATGCTTGAGGATGATGGTGTTGCCCAGCACCAGGTTCGGCGCGGCGAAGCGGGCCACCTGGTAGTACGGGTAGTTCCACGGCATGATGCCCAGCAGGGCGCCCACCGGGCGCTTCTGGATGACGGCCTTCCCGCCGCCGACGGGCGTGATCGGCTGGTCTGCGGCCAGGGCGGGGCCTTCGGCGGCGTAGTAGCCGAAGATGTCGGTGACCATGCCGAGTTCGCCGGCGGCCTCGCGCGGCAGCTTGCCCATTTCCTCGGTAATGATGGCCCCGAGTTCTTCGGCGCGTTCGGCGAACAGCTCGCCGATCCGGGCCACCAGCCTGGCCCGTTCCCCGATGGGCACCTCCCGCCAGCTCTGGAAGGCTTCGTGGGCGGCGGCGAGGGCGGCCTGGATGTCGGCGTCGGTGGCGGTGGGGAATTCCTCCACCACCTCGCCGGTGGCGGGGTTCAGGACACGGTAGATGGCAGTGTCCGCGGCGCGGTCGATGGTTTCGGTCACGAAATCAGGCTCCTGGGATTGCTTGCTGGTGGTCTGCCGGCCCGGCTGCAGGCGGCGCGTCCCACCGTAGCGCACGGGATGCCCGGAGGCGAGCACAAGAAGACACCCGGTGTTTACAGGCAGGTAACCGGGCCGGTGCTTTGCCCGGCAAGACTGGTTCCCCGAGGAAACCGCGCAAGGAGGCACATTGGAGACCCTGAACGCCGTGAAGTCCGGAACCGCGCACATCGCGGTGTCCTTCGGCAACGAGGGGTACAAGGCCGCAGCGGCGTGGCTCCACGGGACGGACCCGTTCTGCCCGAAGCGCCATGTGGTGGCCCTGGAGGCAAACGCGGAGACGCTGGCGAAGCTGCAGGCGATCATCGGCGGCGCCGGGACGGGGTACCGGCTGCTGCTGGCCGGACCGGCAGCCGAGGTGCGTGCGGCGCGCGCGCAGGCCCTCGGTGCAGGGGCGGGGGCGGACATGGTGGTGCTCCTGCCTACCGCAGAGGTGGCATGAGGCAGGCCTGACCATGCCGCCGGGCCGGTGCCGGGCCCGCCGGGCGGTGTGCCCGGCGGGCAGTTTACGCCTCGTGGCCTGCCTGGAGGTCGGCCACGTCGGAGAAGGACAGCGCCGTGCCGCCCGCCGAGGCCCCCTCCAGCGGTGCCAGCACGAATCCCGTGTGGTCGCCCAGGTCGATCCGCTCCAGGACCTCGCCGACCAGCCAGCGCGGGCAGTCGGTGAGGATGGGCACACCCGCCGGCCCGTCCCGCCACCGGCACCGGGCGAACTTGTCCAGCTCGTCGCCGGTGCTGCCGCCGAAGAGCTCCGCGAGCCCGCGCTGGCCTGCGTCCGGCACGTGCACGCCGAGCGCCCTGGCGGTCCGCGCCAGCCGGTGCGTGTGGTTCTTCTTGGAGATGCACACCAGCAGCCGTTCCGGCTCGATGCTGCACTGGGTGGCAAATCCAACCAGGCAGCCCGACCGTGCGGCTTCGCCACCGGGTGCGCCGCCGGCAGCCGTGACAATGAACATCGGATAGTCGAGTCCGTCCACGAACCGATCCAGGATCCTGCCCACCGTTCCTCCTGTCTGTTTGGCCTGCCCGCCCGTGCCGCCGCCGGCAGCGGGTACGGGCAGGCACCGGTTCCCACCGTACTATCGGCCGCCGCGGCGGCCCGGCAGGATCATTGAGCTCGCGGGGCGCCGGGCATATAGTCGGCAGGACGTATCATCCGCAGGGGCCAACGCCAGGGGAGACTATGGATGCGCCAAGCCATGACCGGCTCGTCATTGAACTGGCCCGGATCGGCCCCGGAATGCTGCCGGAGGTCGGCGGCAAGGCGCTGAACCTGGGCATCCTGATGGCGTCGGGCCTGCCCGTGCCGGGCGGCTTCTGCCTGACCACGGCGGCTTACCGCACCATGGCCGAGGCCATCGGCCTGGAGGGGCCCGTGGAGCTGGTCGAACAGGTGGACGCCGCCGACGTGCACGGCCTGGCCGAAGCGGCAGGCCAGGTGCGCGAAGCCATCCTGGCCGCCGCCATTCCCGACCAGGTGGCCCGTACCGTCCGCGCGGCCTACGCGGAGTTGGGCCCGGACGCCCCGGTGGCGGTCAGGTCCTCCGCCACCGCCGAGGACCTGCCCGAGGCAAGCTTCGCCGGCCAGCAGGACACCTTCCTCAATGTCTCCGGCCCCGTTGCCGTGCTGGATGCGGTGCGCCGCTGCTGGGCGTCGCTGTGGACGGACCGCGCCGCGGCCTATCGCGCCGCCCACGGGATCGGACAGCACACGGTGAGCCTCGCCGTCGTCGTGCAGGAAATGGTGCCCGCGGCAGCGGCGGGCGTGCTGTTCACCGCCAACCCGGTGACCGGCACCCGCCGCCAGGCGGTGGTCGACGCCGGACCCGGGCTGGGGGACGCGGTGGTCTCCGGCGCCGTCAATCCCGAGCATTTCGTGG
This sequence comes from Arthrobacter sp. GCM10027362, assembly GCF_042679445.1. NCBI lineage: Bacteria > Bacillati > Actinomycetota > Actinomycetes > Micrococcales > Micrococcaceae > Arthrobacter > Arthrobacter sp. GCM10027362. The sequence continues at coordinate 1,231 of NZ_JBHTML010000209.1, read as the reverse complement.
TGGACACCGCCAGCGGGCGGGTGCTGGAGCGGATGCCGGCCGGCCGGGGGGACACCGGGCGCAACGGCGGTACCGGGCCGCCTTGCCTGGCCGATGCGCAGCTGCGCGAGCTCGCGGCACTGGGGGCGAAGGCGGAGGACGTTTTCGGCGTCCCGCAGGACCTGGAATGGGCCGCGGGCCGGGACGGTACCATCTGGCTCACCCAGTCCCGCGACATCACCACGCTGTTTCCGGTACCGGAGGGGAGGACCCCCGCCGAGGGGGACCGTGTCTACCTGTGCGTGAGCCTGGCCCAGGGCCTGGTGCGGCCGCTCACCCCGATGGGGATGGCCGCCATCGGCGGGATGCGGGACGAACGCACCGGCTGGCGGCTGGCCGAGGCCGGCCTGCGGCCGTTTGTGGACCTGACCCCGGTGGTGCGCAGCAAGGGCGGCCGGCGGACGATGCTCAGGATGTTCCGTGTCGCCGAGGCACGGTCTGCCGCCCTGCTGGAGCGGCTCTACCAGGACCCGCGGTTCTCCGTCATCCGCGGCAGCCGGTCCCCGAACGTCTTCTCCGGCACCGGCCTGAAGCAGTTCGCGCTGTTCCTGCTCCGGTTCCTCGAGGCGGCCGCCAGGCCCCGGGCGGCACTGCGGCGGGTCCAGGACGTGGGGCGGACCCTGGAGCGGCAGCTGCAGCTGCCCGAGCCGGCCACGCCGGTGCAGCGGCTGGACTTCGTTGAACGGACCCTGTCCACGGCCTTCGCCACCCTGGTCCCGGCGGTCCTGCCGGCGCCGGCCGCAGGGTTTGCGCTGCTGGGCCTGGCCCGCTGGCTGCTGGGCGGGATTGCCGAACCCGGCGAACTGCAGGCGGTGCTGCGCGGACTGCCGCACAATGTCACCACCGAGATGGACCTGCAGCTCTGGCAGCTGTCCACCGAGGTCCGCCAGGACCCCGAGTCGGTGCGGGTGCTGGCCGCCGAATCCGCGGCGGAGCTGTCCCGCCGCTACCGTTCCGGCACGCTGCCGAAGCCGCTGCAGGAACGCCTGGCAGCCTTCCTGGCCCGCTACGGGCACCGGGCCGTGGCCGAGATCGACCTGGGCATGCCGCGCTGGTCGGAAGATCCGGCCCACCTGCTCGGGGTGGTCGCCAACTACCTGCGGGCCGACGGCGGGCAGGCGGCGCCGGATGTCCAGTTCGCGCGCGCCGCCGCGCAGGCCGAGGAGAAGGCCGGCCAGCTGGTGGCGCGGGT
>NZ_JBHTML010000208.1:0-6576 GCF_042679445.1 Arthrobacter sp. GCM10027362 | reverse complement strand
GCCGGGTCCGGCGCAGTGCCGGCAGGTTCCGGGACCGCTCCGGCGGCCGCAGCGCCCCCGGCCCCGGAGCCCTCAGCGGCCGGTCGGGGCCGTACAGCGCCGGGGGCAGGCTGTGGTTCCGCTGGCTTGTCCGTCATGGCTACATTTCCTTCCCGGCCGGCACCGGTTCGTCGACAGGTTCGCTGCCGGTGCGGCGTCCGGCTTCTTCCCGGTCGATTTCGTGGGCCGCGATCCGCAGTTCCCCGGCGCTGCTGTCCACCCCGGTGTTCCTGATGTGGTCCAGCCGGCGCGGCGTGAACCGGCGGCGGGACGGAATCGGTACGGCCAGCAGCAGCGTGAGGGCAATCGCCACGGACTGCACCAGCGCAACCCAGACGGCCCACGGGTTGAAATAGCCGACCCTCAGTTCTCCGCCCGCAGCCGGGACCTTGAAGGCCTGGAACCAGCCTTCGCCGGCCGCCTCCAACCGCTCGCCGTTTAGCGTGGCCTCCCAGCCCGGGTCCGCGCGGTCCGCCAGCGCCAGGAACCGCCCGTCGTTGCCGGCCGGAATGTGCCCGCCGGCCCGCAGCCGTCCCGAGGGCAGGCTCTGGAGCACGTTGCCCTGGTGGTCCAGCAGGTTCACCCGGCCGTTGACCGGTCCGGCGGCCGCGTCCTCCCCGGACTGTTCCGGCGCCACCCGCCACAGCCAGCCGGCGTCGGTGCGTCCTACCGGCGCCAGCCCCGGCACCGCGTCGATCCGCCTGGCCAGCAGCTCGGCGGCCGTGTCGGTACCGCGGACGACGACGAATCCCACGCCCAGCCTGGTCAGTTCCGGCCGCGGGTCCACCCCGGTTCCGGCCACGATAACGGCCACCGAGTCCCGCACCGCTGCGGCCGCGCCGTCGTCCCCGGCGAGGCGGGCATCGAACAGCGGACCGGCCAGGGTCCGGGCCGAATACAGGGCGGACATCTGGTCCAAAGTCGTCCCTGCCCCGTGCATGACCGCTGCCGTCACCGTGCCGGAACCGCCGTCGGCCAGCACCAGCGAGCGGGTCTGCTCCGGTCCGTTGCCGCGGTCCGCCGCGGTGGCCGGCAGGGTGCGCACCTCGGCGGCAGCGATGAGCATCCGGGTACCGAAGTCCCCCAGCTGCCGCTGTCCGCCTGCCTGGGCGTAGCCGTTGATCTGGGGCAGGAACCACTGCGCCAGGTTCGCTGCCGGTCCGGCCGCCAGCAGGACAACGGCGGCAACGATGGCCGCGCGGGCGGCGCTCCGGTGCCTGCGCCCCGGCGCAGCCAGCGCCGGCAGGCCCTTGTCTGCCGCAACCAGGGCGGCCAGCGCCAGCAGGAACAGGGCCAGCGAGACGAACGGTCCGGGAAACGGGGCGACGACCGCGCCCGGAGCCACGCCGGTGGCCACGCGGCCGGCGATCCAACTGGCCGCGAGGGCAATGACCGCTCCCAGCCAGGCGGCCCGGGCCAGCGCCGCACCGCGGCCGGGCAGCAGCAGCGCCGCGGCGGCCAGCAGCAGCACCGGTCCGGAGGTCAGCAGTGCGAAAACCAGCGCCCACGGCCCGTGGGCCACGGATTCCAGCAGGCCGAAGGCGCCCACTCCGCCGCCGGCGTCGAAGGCCACCGGGAAGCCCATGAGCTGCTGCCACGGCGGGGCGGCCTCGAAGGCCAGCGGCACCCCGGGATCGGCCAGCAGCGCGCGCGGGTTGCCCCAGGCCGAGACCAGCATCGGCAATGCCAGCGCCACCGGAGGCACCAGTGCCCACCAGACGGTCCGGGCCCGGCGGCCGAGGGACAGGGCGATGCCGGCGACAAAGAGGACGATGACCGGCAGCAGGGCCGGCGCGGCGGCGGTGGCCACGGCCAGGCACAGGCCGGCGGCCGCCGCGGCCGTCCAGGAAGGAATCCCGTTGATGCCGGGTTTATGGATCTTCTCGGTTGGTTCCCCGGCCGCTTCGGGGTTGATCCGCTGGATGGCCGACCCGGTGGCACGGAGCAGCCCGAGCACGGCCCACGGAATCATCAGGTGCACCAGCAGCGCGCCCAGGCGGCCCTGCCCGAGCGCCACCTGCAGCGGCGGCAGCGCCGCCCAGAAGAACGCCGCCCAGAGCCGCAGCCCGCGGCGCTGGGTCACCGCGCCGGCGGCCAGCCAGGCGCCGAAGGAAGCCAGCGGCATCGCAAGCAGCACCAGCACGACGACGGCGGCGGACCCGTTGCCCAGGCCCAGCAGGGACAGGACCGCCAGGACGTAGCCGAACGGGTCGCCGGGTCCCGGATAACCGGAGCCGATGCTCCGCCACCAGGCCGAGGCATTGTGCCAGACCTCCGCGAAGGTTGCGGAAACCGGCAGCAGCGCTCCCCCGGCCAGCGCCGGGACGCCCAGGAACCGGGACATGCCGATGACGGCAAGCAGGGAAAGGGCCAGTGCGGCGGCCGTCGGCCCGATGCCCAGCCAGGCGCGGGCGGGAGCGGCCAGCGACGCGAAATCATCCGAGTCCCCGGTGGGCTGCCGGCTGCCGCCCCCGCCATCGGTGCCGGTTCCGTCCCCGACCAGGCTCCCGGCCCGCTCCGGGTTGAGGGACTCCAGCAGCGAGCGCCGGTAGGCGAGGACATCCTGCGGACGGACCATCAGGGAGCGCACGATCCTGCGCGAGGTCCGGCGTGTCTTCGCCGCCTGCCTGCGCGAGGCATGCACCTGGCGCGGCCGCAGCAAGGCCGTCACGGTGGCGGCCAGCTGGCGCAGGCCGTGGCCGGGGTCCTTGGCCACGATGCTGAGCACGAGGCTGGCCAGTCCGCCGAGCAGGGCGGCTGCCCAGACCAGCGGCAGTTTCCACAGCGGCGCGTGCTTCAGCCGCAGATGGACCTGCGCCTTGCGGGCGGACACCGCGGAGGAATGGCCGCCCTCCCGCGCGGCGGCATGCCGGACGGTGGCGGTGGGCACCACCACCACGCGGTGCCCGGCGAGCCGGTTCCGCCAGCACAGGTCCACGTCGTCGCCGACGCCGGGCAGGGCCGGGTCGAAACCGCCCAGCCGGTCGAAGACATCCCTGCGGATGAGCATGCCGGCCGAATTCACCGCGAAAAAGTCGCTGCGGCCGTCGTATTGCCCCTGGTCCAATTCGTCCAGGTCGATCAGCGTCAGGCGCTCGGCGCCGCGGCTGACCGTCAGCCCGACATCCACCAGTTTGCGCGGATTGTCCCAGTCCACCTGCTTACAGCCGGCGATCGTCACCGACGGCGCGGTCTCCACCGCCAGCAGCAGTTCCTCGAGTGCATCCGGTTCCGGGGCCGAGTCATCGTGCAGCAGCCAGAGCCATTCCTGGGCCCCGGGGTGTCCGGCCCCGGCCTGGTCCGCCGCGCCGCCGGCGCCCGAAGCTGCGGTGCCGGGGACGGCCAGGGCCGCGCCGACGGCAGCGCCGAAGCCGGCACGGCCGGGAGCAGCCACCACCGTGCTGCCTGCGGGCAGGCCCAGTTGAAGCAGCGAAGCCGAAGGGTCCTGCGAACCGGTATCCACGCCGATATGGACGTCCGCCGGACGGCGCTGCGCGCCCAGGGCAGCGAGGGTTTTGGGCAGGTAGGCGGCGCCGTTATGGGCAACCACAACGGCCGTGACACGGACTTGCTGGTGAATCAGAGTGCTCGTTTCCGCAGCCGCCGGCGCTCGCGCTCCGACAGGCCGCCCCAGATCCCGAAGCGCTCGTCATTGGCCAGGGCATATTCGAGGCACTGCGCACGGACGGTGCAGGCACCGCACACCTTCTTGGCATCGCGGGTCGAGCCGCCCTTTTCGGGGAAGAAGGCCTCGGGGTCCGTCTGCGCGCACAGCGCGTCCGCCTGCCAGCCCAGCTCGCCGTCGTCCTGGAGCCCGGGCAGCCCGATCCAGACCGCCTGCTCCCAACTGCCGCCGGCACCCGCCGGGCCGGTGTCGGGCTCGTCCTCCTGCCCGGGTTCCCCCGTCAGCGCCTCGTGCGCGGCGAGGAAGGCAGTGGCCTGGTCCTCCAGGGACGGCTGGCTGGCCTGGCGGTAGCGCTCTGCCGCCGCCGGATCCGCAGGATCCACATACCAGTCCGCCGGGACGCTGCGCGAGCCGTATCCCACCGAGGCCTGCGCCTGAACTGCGTGTTCTGGTCCATCCTGAAACCGGGCAAAATCGCGCCCTGCCTGCCCCATTACCAAGCCCTCCCCGTCTCGACGTCCCGGCCTGGCGCCGGGATCACTGCCGCGGCCAGCTGCAGCGGCGGCACATCATCTGCGGCTATTGACAGCAAGGCGCTCCCGGCCATGCCGCCGGTTGTCCGGCAGCCAGTCATCCGGCGGGCGGCTGGTTATCGGAATAACCAGAAGCACTTGCAGTCACGCGTCCGATAATCCTAATTACATGGGTGTAATACCGTGAAGTCAAGCGGAACGGCCATCTTATAGAGTCGACAGCGGAATCACCGCACGCCACGCCCGGGGCGTCTTCCGGGCCCACAAGCAAGGAGTATCCATGGCGACCATCCGGACCATCGACGCGCTGCTGGCAGCCCTGCGCCGCAACTCCTCGCCCAGCCTGATTTGGTACGGTCCGGGCGCCGAACGGATTGAGCTCTCGGGCCGGGTGCTGGACAACTGGGTGGCCAAGACCACGAACCTGCTCGCCGAGGAATTCGATGCCGGTCCCGGCACCGTGGTGCGGCTGGAAATGCCGCCGCACTGGCACGGCATCGTGTGGGCGCTGGCCACCTGGCAGGCCGGCGCCACGCTCAGCATCGGCGGCACCACGGCGGCCGACGTCATCGTCACCTCCGACCCGTCGAATCCGGCCGGCGCCCGGCCGGCACAGGCGCAACTGGTCGCCGTGGCGCCCGGCGCCCTGCAGCTGCGCTGGGAGGGCGAGCTGCCGCCCGGCACGCTCGACTATGCGGCGGAGATCAGGCGCTTCGCGGACTTTTTCGCCGATCCCGCCGCTCCGGACCCGGCCGACGACGCACTCGAGCACCCGGGCGGCACCGTCAGTTTCGGCGGGCTGCTGGCACGCGATGCCGCGGAACGGAACCTGCTGCTGCCGGCCGCCGCTGACTGGGCCACGGTGCTTGAGGAATCGCTGGCCACCTGGCTGGGCGGCGGAACAGTGGTCCTGGTCCACCAGGACGTCGCGGTGACCGACCGCCTGCTGGAGAGCGAGCGGATCAGTGCACGGCTTTAGCGGTGCTCGCCGGCCGCAGCGGTATCGGCCGGCTCGAAGATTTCGTGGTCCCGGGCAAACTCCGGCTCGGCGTCCAGTTCCGAGTTGAACACCCAGAAGCGGTAGGCAAAGAAGCGCACCACCGTGGCCAGGACCGTGCCGAAGATGCCCGCGAAGAGCAGCACGGGCCGGTCAGTGACGCCGAACAGGTACTTGACGATGCCGACGCAGCCGGCCGAAATGATCATGCCGATCACGTTGATCACAATGAACATGACCAGTTCGCGCACCGGATTGGGCTGGCGGCGGTGCCGGAACGTCCAGTACCGGTTGGCGACCCAGGAGAACAGGGTGGCCACGGTGGCCGAGGCGAACCGGCCCTTGACCTCGCTCTCGGCCATCGGCCCGTTGATCAGCCACCAGTACAGTCCGTTGTCGATGATGAAGGCGAGGCCACCCACGGTCCCGAACTTCGCCACCTCCCGCCAGAACAGGGAGACGAGCCCCTGAATACGTTTGGCGATCGTTGTGCTCATAAACCCGGGGTTCCCTTTCTCGGCCACAGGACGCCGCGTTGTCCCTGGACGGCGCGATCACAGCGTGGTCCCTCGTTACGCGGGTCAAGAGCCAATTGTAAGTGCCCCGGCTGGGAGTTGCCTCGGCGGCCGTGCGGCGTTCCCTGCGCGGCGGTCCTGTCCGGCGGGGGGCCGGAGCGTTCGGTAACCTTGACATTGTGACTTTTCCAGTAATCGGCGTTGTTGGCGGCGGCCAGCTTGCACGCATGATGGCCCCGTGCGCCGTCGCCCTTGGTTTCGAACTCCGCGTCCTGGCCGAGGCCGCGGACGTCTCCGCGGTCAAGGCGGTGTCCCGTGCCCCGGTGGGCGACTACCGGGACCTGTCCACCCTCCGTGCCTTCGCCGAGGGCCTGGACGTGATGACCTTCGACCACGAGCACGTGCCGACCAAGCACCTGCATACCCTGATCGCCGAGGGCGTCAACGTGCAGCCGCATCCGGCTGCACTGATCTATGCCCAGGACAAGCTTGAAATGCGCGCCGCCGTCGAGCGGCTGGGCCTGCCGAACCCCGAATGGGCCGCGGTCGCCAGTGTTGACGAGCTGGTGGCCTTCGGCGAAAAGATCGGCTGGCCCGTGGTCCTGAAGACCCCGCGCGGCGGCTATGACGGCAAGGGCGTGCGCGTGATCGACGACGCCGCAGCCGCTGCCGCGGCGGCCGACTGGTTCACCGGCTCCCCGCTGCTGGCCGAGGACAAGGTGGAGTTCAGCCGCGAGCTCTCGGCCCTGGTGGCCCGCCGCCCCTCCGGCGAGGCCCGGGCCTGGCCGGTGGCCCACACCATCCAGGTCCGCGGCGTCTGCGACGAGGTGATCGCCCCGGCCCAGCAGCTGCCGGCCGACGTCGCCG
>NZ_JBHTML010000207.1:0-6715 GCF_042679445.1 Arthrobacter sp. GCM10027362 | reverse complement strand
CCGGTTTGCGGCAGGGGCGCTGGCAGCACTGGCGCTGGCTGCCGGCTCCATCCTGCCGGCGCAGGCTGCGGTGCCCGCCGCAGCCCCCGGCGGGGAAGCCCGCCAGTCCGCTGCGCACCCGGTCCTGCTTCCGGGCCAGTTGACGCGCATCATGGAGTCGGTGGGAGCGGCCGTGGCCGCCGGCGACTCGGCGAAGGATGCCAAGAAGCTCAGGGACCGTGTCAGCGGTGCGGCGCTGACGATGCGGTCGGCCAATTACCGCGTCCGCGCCGGCAAGGGCGAGGTGGCGGCCCCGGTCCCGGTGTCTGCCGGTCCCGTCCTTACCTCGATGATCAGCTCCACTCCCGAATGGCCCAGGACGGCGGTCGCCGTGACCAAGGGCAAGAAGAACCCGGTCCCGCAGGTCATCGTGCTTTCGCAGGCTACCGCCCGGGAGAACTACAAGATGATCGGCGCCATGCAGATGCTGCCGGGCACCAAGTTCCCGCAGGTCTCCACCGACGAAGGCGGCACCGCCGCCGTCGCGGCCACGGACAAGGACGGCCTGGCCTACTCGCCGAACCAGGCGCTGGAGTTGCTCTCCGGCTACCTGACGAACGGCGGGAACGCCAAAACCGTAGCGAAGAACACCTTCGCGGACCAGATCCACGCCTTCCAGAAGGACCAGCAGGCCTCGAACAAGAACGCGAAGATCACCTTCAGCCGGTCACTGGACGAGAAGTCCGTGCGCACGCTGCGCACGGCCGACGGCGGCGCGGTGGTCTTCGGCTACCTGCGGAACCTGATGCGCAGCGTGCCGTCCAAGACCGGCGCCAGGGTGGAGCTCTCGCCCGACTTCGCCGCCCTGGCCGGAGCGGACTCGACCACCGAAGGCGTGGACGTCACCTACGCCGAGGCGGTGTTCGTGCAGGTGCCCCCCGCCGGTTCCAAGGACAAGGTCTCCCTGGTCGGCGTGGCCCAGGAGCTGGTGGCAGCCAGGCTGAAGTAGTTTGGCCGGCAACACGGCCGCAGAAACCGAGGTAACCGTGGCCGCAGGTCCGCCTGCTCGTATTAGGGTGTTGCCATGACCACTCCTACCCCAGGACAGGGCCCTGTGCCACATGCAGCCAGCCTGCGCGGAGCCGTGGATTTGTCCGCGCTCAAGCGGCCCCGGACGCAGGCCCCGGAAGCCCGCGGCACGGCAGGCGCCGGTGCAGATGCCGGCGCTGCCGCGGCATATATCGTGGAGGCCAACCAGGAGAGCTTCCCTTCGCTGATCCAGCTTTCGGCCCAGGTGCCCGTCATCGTGGAGCTCACCGCGGCCTGGAGCGACCTTGCTGCCCAGCTGGCGCCCGTGATGGAGAAGGTAGCCCGCGAATTCGCCGGCCGCTTTGTGCTGGCGCGGGTCGACGTGGATGCCAGCCCCGGCATCGCCCAAGCCTTCCAGCTGCAGAGCGTGCCGGCGGCCGTCGCGTTGCTGAAGGGCCAGCCCATCCCGCTCTTCCAGGGACTGGCCCGCGAGGACGAGCTGCGCTCCTTCGTCAACGAACTGCTCAAGGTGGCCCACGCCAACGGAGTCACCGGGCGCGCCGGCGGGGCCGAGGCCGAGGCGGCGGCCGAGGAACCGCCGCTGCCGCCGCTGCACCAGGAAGCTTTCGACGCGATCGAGGCCGGAGACTACGCGGCCGCCGCGGCGGCCTACCGGAAGGCCCTGGCCGAACAGCCCGGCGACAATGACGCCAAGGCCGGCCTGGCCCAGGTGGAGCTGATGCAGCGGCTGGAATCCGCCGATGCCAATGCCATCCGGGCCGCGGCCGCCGAACGCCCGGAAGACCTCCAGGCCCAGCTCGCGGTGGCCGACCTGGACGTGGCCGGCGGCCATGTGGAGGACGCCTTTGCCCGGCTGGTCCGGTTCGTCGCCCGTGCCGCCGGGGACGAGCGCGAAGCCGTGCGGGCACGCCTGGTCGAGCTCTTCGACGTCGTCGGTGCCTCGGATCCCCGGGTCGCCAAGGCGCGCCAGGCCCTGGCCCGGGCCCTGTTCTAGGACCGGGCGGAGACGTGGCGGGCCCCGGGCTCTTCGATCCGCTGGACCTGCGCGGGCTGCGGCTGGCCCACCGCGGATGGGTGGCGCCGATGTGCCAGTACTCGGTCCGGCCGCAGGACACCGCCGGGATGCCGAACGACTGGCACCTGATGCACCTGGGCCAGTTTGCCGCCGGCGGTGCCGCGCTGATCCTGACCGAGGCGACGGCGGTCAGCGCCGAGGGGCGGATCAGTCCGCGGGACACCGGACTGTGGACAGACGGGCAGGCGGAGGCCTGGCAGCGGATCGTCCGCTTCGTCCATGAGCACGGGTCCGCGCAGGCGAAGATCGGCATCCAGCTCGCCCACGCCGGGCGCAAGGCGTCCACCTACTGGCCGTTCGCGGCAGGACCCGGAAGAAAAGGCAGCGTCGCCGTTGCCGACGGCGGCTGGCAGACCGTGGCCCCGACGCCGGAGCCCTTCGACGGGTACGCTGCACCCAAGGCCCTGGACGAGGCCGGCATCCTGGCGGTGGTCAGGGACTTCCGCGACGCGGCCGTGCGGGCGGTAGAAGCCGGTTTCGACACGGTGGAAATCCATGCCGCGCACGGCTACCTGCTGCACCAGTTCCTCAGCCCGCTGGTGAACACCCGGACGGACGGGTGGGGCGGCAGCGAACAGAAGCGCTCGCGGCTGGTGCTGGACGTGGTTGCAGCGGTCCGGTCGGTCCTGCCCGATTCCATGCCCCTGCTGCTGCGGGTCTCCGCTTCGGACTGGGCACCCGGCGGCCTGGAGCCGCCGGAGCTGGCCGCCCTGGCCGTGCAGGCGCGGGAGGCCGGAGCGGACTTCATCGACGTTTCCAGCGGGGGAGCGGTGGCAGGGGTGAAAATCCCGCTGTCCCCGGGGTACCAGGTTCCCTTCGCCGCGGAAATCCGCCGGCGCTCGGGGGTGCCCGTGGGCGCCGTCGGGCTCATCTCCCGTCCCGGGCACGCCCAGCGCATCATTGCCGAAGGCTCCGCGGACGCGGTGCTGATCGCCCGCGCGGCCCTGCGGGACCCGCACTGGTGGCTGCGCGCCGGCGTCGCCCTCAAGGCCCGCGTGCCCTGGCCGCCGCAGTATGAGCGTGCCGCCGTGGAAGAGGATTTTTAATCCCTTCGGATGACCTTCGGTGCGGGCCCGCGTTGCTACCGTGGCCCTATGACTTCGCCCGCACCTGAGAACCTGCCGGATCCGGCCGTGCAGTCCCCGGCCCGGCCCGCAGCGGCCGGGGAACCGGCCCTGTCCATCCGCGGCCTGGCCAAGGCCTTCGGCGGCAAGGTCGCCGTCAACGGCATCAGCCTGGACGTCCCCGCCGGCTCGTTCTACGGCCTGGTGGGCCCGAACGGAGCCGGCAAGACCACCACCTTGTCCATGGCCACCGGCCTGCTGCGCCCGGACTACGGACAGGTCAGGGTGCACGGGGTGGACGTCTGGGCGCATCCGCTGCAGGCCAAGCGCCTGATGGGCATCCTCCCGGACGGGGTGCGCCTGTTCGACCGGCTCACCGGGGAGCAGCTGGTCACCTACGCGGGGCTGTTGCGCGGCATGGACCGGCAAACGGTGGCCGCGCGCGTGGCGGATCTGCTCCGGGCCCTGGATCTGGCCAGGGACGCCGGCACCCTGGTGGTGGACTACTCCGCGGGCATGACCAAGAAGATTGCCCTGGCTTCGGCGCTGATCCATGCACCCCGGCTGCTGGTCCTGGACGAACCGTTCGAGTCGGTGGACCCGGTCTCGGCGGCCAATATCCGCGACATCCTGCACAGCTACGTCGAATCCGGCGGAACCGTGATCGTCTCCAGCCACGTCATGGACCTGGTGCAGCGGATGTGCGACCACGTGGCGGTCATCGCCCGGGGCAACGTGCTGGCGGCAGGCACCGTGGACGAGGTCCGCGGCGGGGCCAACCTCGAGGACAGGTTCGTGGAACTGGTGGGCGGACGCAACCAGGCGGAGGGGCTCGAATGGTTGCGCACCTCGTAAGGCTCAAGCTGACGCTGCTGCGCAACGGCTTCCGGCGCAGCCCCTGGCAGCTGGTCGGGGTGGTCCTCGGCGGGCTGTACGCGCTGGGCCTGCTGGCCCTGCTGATCACGGGGCTGTTCTTCCTCAGCTACACGGACCCGGCCACCGCCCGCACGGCGGTCATCCTCGGCGGAGCCGCCGCCTTCCTCGGCTGGGCCTTGATTCCGCTGGTGGCCCTGGGCGTGGACATGACGCTGGACCCGGCACGGTTCGTGACCTTCGCAGTCCCCATGCCGCAGCTGCTGGCGGGGCTGGCCGTCGGCGGCGTGCTCGGCATTCCCGGCATCATCACACTGCTGGCGGCGCTGGGCCAGGCTGCCGCCTGGTGGCAGCACCCGGCGGCCATGCTCGCCGCGGTGCCGTGCGCCGTGCTGGCGGTGCTCACCGCCGTCGTCCTCTCGCGGCTGACCACCTCGGCGACCACCGCGCTGGCCAGCTCGCGCCGGTTCAGGGACGCCGCCGGCGTCCTCGCCATTGTGCCGCTGGTCCTGCTGGGACCGATCACCATCGGCGTCACGGAGGGGCTGCGCAGTTCGCAGGATTTCCTGCCGGTGCTGGCCGATACCCTGTCCTGGACCCCGCTGGGCAGCATCTGGGCGGTGCCGGGGGACCTGGCCGTCGGGGCCTGGGGTGCCGCCGCAGCCAAGCTGGCCATCAGCATGCTGGCCCTGGCTGTGCTGGCCTGGCTGTGGAAGCTGAGCCTGGCCCGGGCGCTGGTCACCCCGGTGCACCACGGCGTGGCCAGCCGCAGTGCCGGGAACCTGGGGCTGTTCGCCCGCTTTCCGGCCACCCCGGCCGGAGCCGTGGCGGCCCGGGCGCTGACGTACTGGCTGAAGGATCCGCGCTACGGGGCCTCGCTGATCGCGGTCCCGCTGATCCCGGTGGCAATGTTCTTTGGCCTCAGCCAGGCCGGCGACCTGACCGCGATGCTCTGGATGGGGCCGCTCGTGGCCTTCCTGCTGGCCTTTTCCATCTCCGCCGACGTCTCCTACGACAACACCGCCTTTGCCATGCACCTGGCCGCCGGCGTCTCCGGGCTGGCGGACCGGGCGGGGCGTGCGGCCGCCTGCGCCGTGTTTGCCGTCCCGCTCACGGTGCTGGCCACCGTCCTCCCGGTTGCGCTGATGGGCCAGTGGCAGCTGCTGCCGGCCGTGCTGGGGTTGTCCCTGGGCACGCTGCTGAGCGGCCTGGGCCTGTCCAGCGTGGTTTCCGCCCGCTATACCTACAACGTCCCGCTGCCGGGGGAGAGCCCGTTCAAGACCCCGCCGGGTTCGGCGGTGCGGATGATGGTGGTCCAGGGCCTGGGCATGGTCGCCCTGCTGCTGCTGGTGCTGCCCGAGGGCCTGCTGGCGCTGGCGCTGGTCCTCACCGGCCGGCCGCTCTGGGGCTGGCTGGCACTGGCTGCGGGTCTGGTCCTGGGCTCGGCCCTGCTGGTGGCCGGCATCCGGCTCGGCGGAGTCTGGTACGACCGGCGCGGGCCGGAACTGCTGCAGGCGGTGTCCCTGAACAAATAGGCGCGCCCTGCCGCCGGCGGGCCCGGACGGCGGAAGGACACCGCCGCGGCAGGCGCGCCCGGGAAGGCGGCCCCCGCCGTCGTCCTCCGGCCGGGGGTTACGATGGATGACATGAGTTTGCCTCCAGACCCCTTCGAAAACGACCCCCGCAGGCCGTCCGAGCCGGGCGGATCGACAGCCACCATCGAGCGCGAGGAACTGCGCGAGGAACTGGAACCGGGGGACCGCGAACGCTTTGCGCACTATGTGCGCAAGGAAAAGATCATGGAGTCCGCCCTCTCGGGCGAACCGGTGATCGCGCTCTGCGGCAAGGTATGGGTGCCCGGACGGGACCCGAACAAGTTCCCGGTCTGCCCCGAATGCAAGCAGATCTACGAAGGACTGCGCCCGGGCAACGAGGAATGACCGGCGGCCCGTCCCGCTGTCCTGACGTCCCGGGCCGGCAGCATCCCGGATTCCGGGCATGCCTGCCGGACGCTGCCCGGCCACAAGAAAGTTAGCCCGATTTCCTGATGACCGCGCCATCCGCCTCCGCAGCATCCGGGGCGATGGCGGCCACCTACCGGCCACTGACCATCGGGCTGCTGGCCATTATCACCTTCTCCGCGTTCGAGGCGATGGCGGTGGCCACCGCCATGCCGGTGGTGGCGCGGGAACTGGACGGCCAGTCCAGCTACGGGCTGGCCTTCTCCATGTTCCTGACCGCCTCGCTGCTCGGGTCGGTCCTGGGCGGCCTGTGGTGCGACCTGCGCGGGCCCCGGCCGGCGGTCGGGACCGGGCTGGGCCTGACGGTGGCCGGCCTGGTGCTTTCGGGACTGGCCGGCGAGTTCTGGATCTTCACCGCGGGCCGCGCCGTGGCCGGCCTCGGGGGCGGGTTCATGATCGTGGCCGTCTACGTGATCATCGGGCAGGCGTACCCGCAGAGGCTGCAGCCGGTGATCTTCGGCTGGATGTCGGCGGCCTGGGTCGTGCCCTCGCTGGTCGGCCCGCTGGCGGCGGGGCTGCTGACCCAGTACCTGTCCTGGCGGTTGGTGTTCTACGGGGTGGCGCCGCTGGTGCTGGCCTTCGTGCTGGCCGTCTGGCCGAAGATCCGGCGGCTGGGCACGCCGCCGGGGCCGAAGCCGGCCCCGGCGGCGGAC
>NZ_JBHTML010000206.1:0-6721 GCF_042679445.1 Arthrobacter sp. GCM10027362 | reverse complement strand
CCGCCCGGCGTCCCGCGCGCCGGCTCACGGCCGGCCGAAGCCGGCCCCGGCGAGGACCTTGCGTCCCGTTTCGCCGCCGACCAAGTCGATGAACTCCGCCGCCAGGTCCTGGTGCCTGCCGCCGCCGACAGCAGCGATCGGGTAGGTGTTCACCGCCGCGGCCGATTCCCGGAGCGGGACGGCCGTGACCTTGCCGGCCGCGCCCTTGGCGTCCGTGACGTAGACCAGTCCCGCGTCCGCCTCGCCGGAGATGACCTTGCCGAGTACGTCCGTGACGGCGGATTCCTCGCTGGCCGGGTGCAGCACGGTCCCGGCGGCGGCCTCGACCTGCTCCGCCGCCGCCCCGCAGGGGACCTGCGGGGCGCAGACCACCACGGTGACGCCGGGCCTGGCCAGGTCGGCGAAGGAGGAGATGCCGGCCGGATTGTCCGGCGGCACGGCGATGGTCAGCAGATTGGTCGCGAAGTCCACCGGTTCGCCCGCCAGCAGCGAGGCGTCCTTGAGCCTGTCCATGTTCCGGCTGTCGGCGGAGGCGAAGACATCCGCCGGGGCGCCCTCGGCGATCTGGGTGGCCAGGTCCGAGGACCCGGCGAAATTCAGTGCCACCGTGGTCCCGGGATGCTGCTGCTCGAAGGTGCCCGCCAGCTCGGTGAAGGTCTGCCTGAGCGAGGCGGCGGCGAAGACGGTGAGCGTTCTGCCTGCCGCGGACGCGTCCGACGGCGCGGCCTCCGGGCTGCCGCAGCCGGCCAGGGCGGCTGCCAGTACGGCGGCCGCCAGCAGGGCTGCGCGGGATTTCATGCCGTGCCTTTCGCGTGCGGGGTTTCGACGATGACGGTGGTGGCCTTAACGACGGCGGTGGCCACCGAGCCCGGTTCCAGGCCCAGGTCCCGCACGGCCTCGGCGCTCATCAGGGACACCACGCGGTGCGGGCCGCACTGCAGCTCCACCTGGGCCATGACCTTGTCCATCACGATGTCCGTGACCAGCCCGACGAAGCGGTTGCGGGCCGAACTGCCAATGCCGGCAGGGTCCTGGGGAAGCACCGCCTGCCGCCGGGCCAGCCGGGCCAGTTCCAGTCCGTCCACGGCGGCATAGCCGGAGGCATCCCTGGCGCCGGACAGCTGGCCGGAGTCCACCCAGCGCCGGACCGTGTCATCGCTGACGCCGAGGAACCGCGCGGCATCGGAAATCCGTATTTGCGGCATAAAAGCCATCATAGATCCGCAATCGCGGAAAAGCGCGCTCCCTTGGCAAGAATTGGCCAGCAGATGTTCCTCCAGCCAAAAGCTGGTCGGGAGATGTCCAGGCCCGGCGTTTTGTGGCCGGGGATGGTCCCCGCTTTCTACTGTGGAACTGCATCTTCCGCCCGATTTCCCGGCGGGAAGGACATCTACCGCCCAATTTTGCGGGAGGCGGGGAAACACGGCGTCATATGGCAACATCTGCGTTCACCCAAGGCGGCGCGGCGCCGGCGCCCGGCTAGATTGGCGGTCAATCTTTCCCTGCCCGCACTGCCGCGGGAGCATCACCCTTAGGACCTCCCATGACCGCAAACTCCACCATTGCCGCGCCGCAGGCCGGCACCGGGACCCCGGAGCGCCGGCTCCGCGGCTCCCTTGGCGTCGCCGGCATCGTCTTCATCGTGGTCGCCGCCGCCTCGCCGCTGGGCGTCATCGGCGGCCCGGTGCCGCTGGGCATCGCCTTCGGCAACGGCGCCGGCTTCCCGTTCGCGTTCGTGATCGCGACGGCGGTGCTGCTGCTGTTCTCCGTCGGCTTCACGACCATGACCCGCTTCGTCCCCACCGCCGGTGCTTTCTTCTCCTACGTGGACAAGGGACTGGGCCGCAGCGCCGGCCTGGGGGCCGCCTTCGTGGCGCTGCTGGCCTATCTGGCCCTGGAGGCAGGCGTGTTCGGCCTGTTCGGCCCGGCCCTGGCCGGCCTGGTCGAATCCTACGGCGGGCCCGCGCTGCCGTGGTGGGTCTGGGCGGCGGCCGGTTTCGTTGCCGTCGTGCTCTGCGGCTACCGCAACATCGAGCTCTCCGGCAAGGTGCTCGCGGTGCTGCTGCTGGCCGAGGTCGCCATTGTGCTGGCGCTCGACGCGGCCGTCATCTTCTCCGGCGGCGGGCCGGAGGGATTCTCCACCGGGATCGTCAGCCCGGCCGACATCCTCTCCGGTGCCCCCGGCTTCGGCATCCTGTTCGCGATCCTGAGCTTCATCGGCTTCGAAGCGACGGCGGTGTTCCGCGACGAGGCGAAGGACCCGGACAAGACCATTCCGAAGGCCACCTACATTTCGCTGCTGTCCATCGGCGGCTTCTACACCCTCTCCAGCTGGCTGCTGATCAGCGGCGTCGGCGAGTCCGCGGTGGTGGCCGAATCCGCCGCGAATCCGGGCACGATCCTGCAGACGACGACGGAGACCTACCTCGGTGCCGCCGGCGGGCACATCATCGCCCTGCTGTTCGTGACCAGCCTGTTTGCCTGCATCCTGTCCTTCCACAACATTTCCTCGCGCTACATTTTCCAGCTTGCCTCCCGGGACGTCTTTACCCGCCGGCTTTCCATCCCGCACCCGCGGCACGGTTCGCCCGCGCCGGCCTCGCTGGCCGCGGCCGGGGTCGTCGCCGTGCTGAACGTGGCCGCCGTGCTGCTGGGCCTGGACCCGATCGTGCAGTTCTACACCTGGCTGGGCGGGATCTCCTCGGTGGGCATCGTGCTGCTGCTGGTGCTCACGTCGGTGGCCGTGCTGGCCTTCTTTGCCCGGCAGGAGCCCGGCGGCAGCACCTGGCAGCGGCGGACCGCGCCGGGGCTGGGACTGGCGGGCCTGCTGCTCTTCCTGGCCATCATCCTGCAGAACCTGCCCACCTTGGTGGGGGAGGAGAGCTACGGTCCGTTCTCCTTCGGCGTGCTGGCACTGCTGGTGCTGGCCTTCGCGGCCGGGCCGGTGGCGGCACGGACCAAGCGCACGGCCGTGCTGCACTGACCCGCCCGCACCGCCCCTGATGATGTCCGAAAGGAACCGACCATGACCACCGAAACCACCCTCCGCAGCCCCTGGGCCGGGCATGCCGGCACCGCCGAGCTGGAGCGCTGGACCGCCGTCGCCGAATCCGTCGCCGCGGAACTGGCCCGCGACGCCCTCGAACGCGACCGCGCCGGTGAAGCCCCGGTGGCCGAGCTGGAACTGCTGCGCAGCTCCGGCCTGGTCAACCTGCTGATCCCGCGCAGCGCCGGCGGCGAAGGCGGGCACTGGGAGACCGCCTTCGCCGCGGTCCGCGCAGTCGCCCGGACCGATGCCTCGATCGGCCAGATCCTGGGCTACCACTATTTGAACAGCGCCTGCATCACCTTCTACGGGGCGCAGGCGGATCAGGAGGCCTGGTACCGGGCCAGTGCCGAGGGCCGCTGGGTATGGGCGGACGCCTTCAACCCCGTGGATCCGGACCTGCAGCTGACCGCGGACGGGGAGGGCTACCGGCTGTCCGGCACCAGGCATTTTGCCACCGGGGCCGCGGCGGCGGACCGCCTGATCACGGCCGCCGTCGCCGCCGGCGGCGCGTACGACGGCGAACTGGTGGTCTTCGCACTGGACGCCCGCCGCGCCGGGGTGGAGCACCTGGACAACTGGGACCATCTGGGCCAGCGCGCCTCCGCCTCCGGGGCGGTGCGCTTCACCGATGTGGCCGTCTGCCCGGCGGACGTGATCGGCACCGATACCGGCGAACCGTTCTCCTCCGTGGTGACCCCCGGCGTGCAGCTGCTCTTCGGCAACATCTACCTGGCCATCGCCGAGGGTGCCCTGGCCCGGGCCCGGGAACTGACCCGGGCCCGGAAGAACTCCTGGTTCCTCTCCGGCGTCGACATCTACGCCCAGGATCCGGCGGTGCACCGGCTCTACGGCGGGCTGGTCGCCAAGACCCAGGCGGTCCGCGCGCTCGCGGACGGGCTGAACCGGAAGTACGACGACGTCGCCGGCCTCGGTGCCGCCGTCACCGCCGCGGACCGGGCCGAACTCGAGGTAGCCGTGGCCGGCCTGAAGGTGGTCTCCACCGAGGTCGGGCTGGAAGTTGCCTCGCGGGTGTTCGAGGCCACCGGTGCCTCGTCCACGGCGAACTCGGTGGGCCTGGATGTGTACTGGCGGAACATCCGCACCCACAGCCTGCACGACCCGGTGGACTACAAGAAGATCGAGGTGGGGGCGTACTTCCTCAACGGCACGGTGCAGCCGGTGTCGCTGTACACCTGACCGCGCGCCCTGCCCCGCCGCACAGGCTCTGGTCCGCCCGGCGGGGCAGGTATAGCCTGAACGAATCCGGCTCCGGCCAGCGACGTTCAGGAGTTCGCAATGGTGGATCGAATCGCAGATATCTGGGGCGCCCGCACGCCGTTCGCCCGGGGCGGGCAGTGGCCGGTGCGGGTGGACCAAAAGCTCGCCGAGGGCCTGGCCGAGCAGGACGTGGACCGCTGGGTGCAGTCGGCCTGCGTGCTGTGCAGCAACGGCTGCGCCTGCGATATTGCGGTCAAGGACGGGCACATGGTCGGGATCCGCGGCCGCGCCGCGGACATTGTCAACCACGGGCGGCTGGGGCCCAAGGGGCTGTTCGCCAGCTGGCAGGGGGTGGACAACCGGGACCGGCTGACCCGGCCGCTGCTCCGGGAGGGCGGCCGGCTGGTGGAAACCGACTGGGACACGGCAATGGAGCGCATCGTGGCCCGCAGCCGGGCCCTGCTGGAGGAAAAAGGCCCCCTCTCGCACGGCTTCTATACCAGCGGCCAGCTGTTCCTCGAGGAGTACTACGCCCTCGGCGTGATGGGCAAGGCCGGCATCGGCACCCCGCACATGGACGGCAACACCCGGCTGTGCACGGCCACCGCCGCGGCGGCGATGAAGGAATCCTTCGGCGCCGACGGCCAGCCCGGCAGCTATGTGGACATTGACGAATGCGATGCCATCTTCCTCTACGGACACAACATGGCCGAGACCCAGACCGTGCTGTGGGCCAGGGTGCTGGACCGGATTGCCGGGCCGGACCGGCCGGCGGTGGTCTGCGTGGACCCCCGGAACACCGAGGTGGCCCGGCTTGCCGACGTCCACCTGGCGGTGCGCCCGGGCACGAACCTGGCGCTGATGCACGGGCTGGTCCGCGAGGTCCTGGCCCGCGGCTGGATCGACGCGGACTACATCGCCGCCCACACGCTGCGCTTTGCCGACCTGCAGGCCGCGGTGGAACCCTGGACGCCCGAAGCCGTGGCGGAAACCTGCGGGGTCGATGCGGCGGACGTGCGCCGGGCGGCGGAAATCTTCGGCACCGCGGAACGGGTCCTCTCCACCGTGCTGCAGGGCTTCTACCAGTCCTGGCAGGCCACCGCCTCCTCCTGCCAGGTCAACAACCTGCACCTGCTGCGCGGTTTGCTCGGCAAACCCGGCTGCGGCATTCTGCAGATGAACGGCCAGCCGACGGCCCAGAACAACCGCGAGTGCGGGGCGGACGGGGATTTGCCCGGGTTCCGCAACTGGGAAAATCCCGAGCACGTCAAGGAACTGGCCGAGCTCTGGGGCGTCGACGAGCTGAAGATCCCGCACTGGGCTCCGCCGACGCACGCCGCGCAGATTTTCCGCTACGCCGAGCAGGGATCGATCGGCTTCCTGTGGATTTCGGCCACCAACCCGGCCGTATCGATGCCGCAGCTGCCCCGCATCCGGAACATCCTGGCCAGGCCGGAGCTGTTCCTGGTGGTCCAGGACCTGTACCTGACCGAGACCGCGCAGTACGCCGACGTCGTGCTGCCGGCGGCAGCCTGGGGCGAGAAGACCGGCACCTTCACCAACGTCAACCGCACCGTGCACTTGTCCGAGAAGGCGGTGGAACCACCCGGGGAAGCCCGCAGCGACCTGGACATCTTCCTGGACTACTCCCGCCGGATGGGTTTCCGCCGCAAGGACGGGGCGCCCCTGCTGGACTGGACCGGTCCGGAGGACGCCTTCCGGGCCTGGCAGGCGTGCACCCGCGGCCGGCCCTGCGACTACACCGGCCTCAGCTACGGGCGGCTGCGCGGCGGCAGCGGCATCCCCTGGCCGTGCAACGACGAGCACCCGGACGGCACGGTGCGGCTCTACCGCGACGGGACCTTCCCCACCGACCCGGATTACTGCGAAACCTACGGCCACGACCTGCTCACCGGCGCCAGCGTGGGACCGACGGCGTACCGGGCCCTGGCCCCGGCCGGCCGGGCCATCTTCAAGACGGCCCCGTTCAGCCCGCCGCCGGAGGAACCGGACGCGGAATATCCCCTGCGCTACACCACGGGACGGACCGTGTACCACTTCCACACCCGCACCAAGACCGCCCGCGCCCCGCAGCTGAACCGCGCCGCCCCGGACGCCTGGGTGGAGCTTTCCGCGGCGGACGCGCAGGCGTACGGCGTCGGCGAAGGCGACATCGTCGCCGTCGTCTCGGCCCGCGGCCGGATCACGGCACCGGTGCGCATCGCCGACATCCGCGAGGGGACCGTCTTCGCCCCCTTCCACTACGGCTACTGGGACACCGGCGGCGGCCCGGACAGCCATCCTCGGGCGGCCAACGAACTGACCCTGACCGAATGGGACCCGGTCTCCAAGCAGCCGATCTTCAAGACCGCCGCCGTCCGGCTGGAGAAGGTCGCCGCCGGGGCCGGGCCCGCCCCGGCCCCCACCACCGCCGCGTCCCGGCCGGCCGGCCCC
>NZ_JBHTML010000205.1:0-6739 GCF_042679445.1 Arthrobacter sp. GCM10027362 | reverse complement strand
CGGCCGAGCCGCGGCTGCTGCTGCTGGACGAGCCGGTGTCCGCCCTCGACGTCGACGCCGCGCCCATGCTGCGCCGGCTGCTCAAGCGGGTCCTGGCCGGCCGGCGCGCCATCATCGTCACCCACGATGTGCTGGATGCGCTGATGCTCGCCGACCGGGCAGTCATCCTCGAGGCCGGACGCGTCACCGAGGACGGGCCGGTGCGCCGGATCCTGGAACGTCCCCGCAGCCGCTTCGCCGCCGGGCTGGCGGGGCTGAACCTGCTCGCCGGGACCATCACCGGGGACGGGGTCCTCACCGCCGACGGCACCGCCGGGGCCTTCGGCCCCGCAGGAGCCGCGGTGACCGGCACGCCGGACCCGGCCGCCGCCGTCGGACAGGCAGGCATCGCCGTGTTCCGCCCGGCCGAGGTGGCGATCTTCCGCGAACCGGTCCACGGCAGCCCGCGGAACACCTTCGCCGTCACGGTCACGGACGTGGAGCAGCACGGCGGGCACATCCGGATCCATGCGGGCGGGCTGTATGCGGACATTACCGCCGCCGCGGCCGCGGACCTTCAGGTGGCGCCCGGGATGCCGCTCTACTTTGCGGTCAAGGCCACCGCGGTGGACATCTTCCCCGCCTGACCCCGGGTTCAGGCCCTGAAGATGTCCTTGCGCACGCCCATGATGATCCGGTCGCCCTTCCGGGCCGTCTTCAGGTACTTCGTCACATTCTTCAGCTCCAGCGCAATGCAGCCGAAGGTTGGCACCGGATCGGCGTGCAAGAAGATCGCGAAGCCCTCGCCCTGCCGGATCGTCTGCCCCGGCCCGCGGTTGTAGTTGATCACCACCGACTGCCGGTAGTCCCCGCCGCGCATGATCTGCCACAGGTTCTCGTCCGGCCAGCGCTCGAAGAACGGCGAGGCGGCCTCGTAATACTTGTTGTACGAGCTGCCCGGGGTCCCGCTCCAGCGCGAGCGCGGATTCAGCGTCCGGTAGGAAAGCGCGGTGCCGGGATTGCCCTCACCGAACGCCTCGGTCACGGTGTAGCTGCCCTGGGGCGACCACCGGTTGGAGGTGTGGCCGGAAGGAACCCCGGGTTTCTTGAAGCCCTTGAGCCCCACGGTGGCCGTCGAGGTCTTCCAGTCCTGCACGTAGATGGAGCCAATGCGCTTGCAGTTGATGAAGCGGGCCTTGTAGGTTCCGTATTTTTCCGCGATGGCGAAGGAGACCCGGCTGGCGTAGCCGTGCTTGTAGCGGGTTTTACCGGCTCCCAGTGCCCAGCACTCGTTCTTCGGATAGTAGGTTGCACCGGATTTGCGCGCCACCAGGCTGCCGCCTTGGAACACCTGCGTGGTCTTGGAGTCCCGCTTTGCGGCCGATTGCAGCGGGTAGCCGAGCTTCCCGCTGCGGCCGCCGCGCTTCTTCCATTCGGCCAGGATCTGGCCGGTGAGGATGTCGGCGCCGGTGGCCGGTGAATACGCGATTTGCCCCTTCTGGAAGGACTGGAGCGCCCCCTTGGCCTTGAGCCCGGTCTTCAGGTCCGAGGTGGGGTAGCCGAGCCTGCCGGCCTGGCCGCCGGAATTCCGGTACTTCTTCCCGACCGCATGGCTCAGGTGCACGGCACGGGCGCCGGTCTTCGCGGTCCAGTAGATCGCCACGCGCTTGCTGCTGCGCGCCGACGGCTTGTAGTTGCGCACGCAGCCCTTCTGCGCCAGCGTGCAGTTGAGGCGGCCGGCGGAGACGAGCTTCAGGGACTTGGCCTTGGCCCCGATCGCCTTCCGGCCCGCGGTGACGTGGGCCGGTTCGGCCGGCTGCGGTTTGGTCGACGGCGAGGGCTTCGGAGACGGCGAGGCGGACGGCGACGGCGACATCGACGGAGACGGTGACGCCGACGGCGAGGGTGACGCGGACGTCAAGGGCGACGAAGTAACCGACGGTGACGGTGACGCCGACGGTGACGCGGACGTCAAGGGCGATGAAGTAACCGACGGCGAGGGCGACGCGGACGTCGAGGGTGACGAAGTAGCCGACGGCGAGAACGACGGCGCCGGTACGGCCGACGGCGACGCCTCGGCGGCGTGGACGGGCAGGGCCGGGGCCAGCAACGCAAACGAGACGGCGGCAATGGCAGCAACCCGGCCCGCTCTGCGCGGCCCGGACGGGATTGAAGACGGCAATGTTCCCCCAGGTGAAGTGATTGGCTTGCTCCGGCACCCTAAAACCCCGAAGGTGCCTCTCACCGGGTGTTATCGGCAGGAAAGGGCAATATTTAACGAAAATTTCAAATACGCCCTTCCCTCCCGGCCGGGGCACCGGGCGGAGGCGGGACCGGGTCGGCTAGGATTTTGTCCATCCACTCGATGTCATCCGATGCCGTCCGGCGACCCATGCCCAGGAGGAACCCATCAGCAACCCTGTCGTCCCGCAGGATGTGTACTACGGCGCCCCGGAGCCGGCCGACGGCACCGACGTCGTCGAAGTCACCTCGGCAGCCGCCGTCGCCCGGTTCAAGGACCGCGACGACGTCGTCCAGCTCAAGGGCCGCTACGCCCTGGTCAACCGGACGCTGACCCCGCACGAGGCGATGGTGCAGGACCTGCTCTTCATCCGCGGCGTGCTCGACGACGCCGGGCTGGCCTACCTGCTGGTACGCGGGAACGATTCGCGGCCGGTCATCGCCGTCGACTGGCGCCAGCGCAACGAACTGGAGGCGGCCCTGGTGGCCGCGTGCCGGAATGAGCCGTTCTACTCGATGACGGTGGACGCCAAGAAGAAGACCGCGCTGCTGGTCGCGGACGGCAAGCTGGCCGAAAGCAGCACGCCCCGGATGTTCCGCCTGTACCGCCCGCGGCTGGAGCCGGACGGCGGCCTGCTGTACCGGGCCGGCGCCGGCGTCCAGCTGGAACTGTGGAAATGGGACGGGGACCTGATCCACCTGCCGATCGAGAACTCGCTGACCCGGCGAACCATCCCGGTCGGAGAGGCGACCCGCGGCACGGTGCACCGCTACGGGCTGGACTGGCCCACCATCGAGAACATGTTCGCGGACCATGCCGCCGACATCGGGTTCGAAATCGACATCGTCTTCTCCTGGGTGGACGGCAACAATCCGGAGTACCAGCGGTACCGGGCCGGCTTCATGGAGAACGTCGTCGTGGGCGAGGGCGACGACGCGGACGCCCGCTACCGCCAGATCAACGAGCTCAAATACGCCCTGCGCAGCGTGCACATGTTCGCGCCCTGGATCCGGCACATTTTCATTGCCACGGACTCTCCGGTCCCGGACTGGCTGGATGCCGGGCACCCGAAGATCACGGTGGTCCGCAGCGAGGAGCACTTCCGCGACCCCTCGGTGCTGCCGGTCTTCAATTCCCAGGCGGTGGAGTCACAGCTGCAGCACATCGACGGGCTGAGCGAACACTTCCTCTACTCCAACGACGACATGTTCTTCGGCCG
Source organism: Arthrobacter sp. GCM10027362 (assembly GCF_042679445.1). Classification (NCBI taxonomy): domain Bacteria; kingdom Bacillati; phylum Actinomycetota; class Actinomycetes; order Micrococcales; family Micrococcaceae; genus Arthrobacter; species Arthrobacter sp. GCM10027362. The sequence goes on along the minus strand of NZ_JBHTML010000205.1, from coordinate 3,299 downwards.
CCCGGTGGGGCCGGACATGTTCTTCTCCCCCGGCGGCATCACCAAGTTCATTGAGGCATCCACCCGGATCGGCCTGGGCGACAACCATCTGGACCGTTCCGGCTTCGAGAACGCCGCCCGGGTCAACCGGCGGCTGCTCTGGGAACGGTTCGGCCGCATCACCACCCGCCACCTCGAACACTGCGCCGCGCCGCTGCGCAAGAGCGTGCTGTTCGAGATGGAGCAGGAGTTCGCCGAGGAGTTCAAGGCCACCGCCGCCAGCCGGTTCCGCGCCAAGGACAATATTTCGGTCACCAACTCGCTGTACCACTACTATGCGCTGCTCACCGGGCGGGCCGATACCAAGGTCGACGCCAAGGTGAAGTACGTGGACACCACAATGCACTCCGGCCTGCACGAGCTCAAGCGGCTGCTGAAGAAGCGCAACCGGGACTTCTTCTGCCTCAATGACGGCAGTTTCCCGGAGGTCAGCGCGCAGGAGCGCCAGCAGGTGGTGACGGCGTTCCTGGAAAAGTACTTCCCCATCCCGGCGCCCTGGGAGAAACCGGCCGCCGGCTAGGTCGCTCCGCGACCGGCCGGAGACTGCTCAGGCCACTTGCCGCCGCCGCAGGCTCGCGCAGGTGATGCAGAAGCGCGCCTCCGGCCGGGCCTCCAGCCGCTCGCGGGGAATCTTGTTGCCGCAGCGCTCGCACACCCCGTAGGTGCCGCGCTCCATCCGTTGCAGGGCTTCGAGGACTTCGGCGAGCTCCTTCTGGGTGCTAGCCAGCAGCGCCTCCTCGCGGGCGCGTTCGAGGTTGAGCGTGGACCCTTCCGGGTCGTACTCATTGTCGGCGGGAAGGTCCCGGCCGGCCAGCGTCACCTCCCGGATGTCCGCCGTCAGCCGTACGATCTGCCGGCGGGCCTCGTCGGCCTTGTCCTCCAGCAGCTGGCGGAAGAAGGCCTCCGGCGGTTCGGCGGATACGGTTCCGGAACCGGTTGGCTCTTCGCTCATGGAGCACCACCTCTAACTACAGTGAAGCCAGATTACTCCCGTACGCCGACGGCGGCACCTGCCGGTTCCTGCGGATGCAAGTCCCCCGGCGCCAGGCGCTGCGAAGGACAGCGGCAGCCGCTGAACGCTCAGCGGGTGGCGACGGCGGAGCGGCCGGGATTGGTGGCCTCCGGGATGACGACGCCGGCGGCCGCCAGCAGCCGCTGCGACTCCTCGTGGGAGACCTGCCGGCCCACCGGGGTGCCGCCGCCCAGCGGCACCACCGAATGCACCACCGTGTCGTCGTACACATGGATCATGTTGTAGCCCTGCGCCCCGTCCCGCCCGCCGGTGGCTCCCGCCGGCCCGGCCAGATCCTGGGTGTAGCAGGTGGCCGAGGCCACCGACACCGGGATCCCGGCGAAGGTCGCCGTCGTGGAATAGTGCAGGTGTCCGGCGATGATGGCGCGAACGTCGGTGCCCCGGAGCACCCGTTCCAGCCGTGCCTGTCCGCGCAGCTCCACCAGCACGGCCAGTTCCTGCACGCTGGGCACCGGCGGGTGGTGCAGCGCCAGGATGGTGCCGTGCGGGGCTGGCTCCGCCAGCTGGGCGGCCAGCCAGCGCAGCTGCCCGTCCGCCAGTTCGCCGTGGTGGAAGCCGGGAACGGTCGAATCCAGGGCGATCACGCGCAGGCCGTTCACGTCGTGGACCTGGTCCAGCGGAGCCTGGCTGGCTGCGGCCTCCGCCGTTTGGCCCAGCAGGGCGCGGCGCAGATGCGCGCGGTTGTCGTGGTTGCCCATGGCCCAGATGACCCGGGCGCCCAGCCGTGCGGCCGCCGGCTCCACGATCCGGCGCAGCTTGGCATACGCCGCAGGTTCGCCGCGGTCCGCCAAGTCCCCGGTGAAGACCAGGGCTTCGGGGCGGGCGCCCGAGGCTTCCAGATCGTCGAAAACCTGCCGGAGCCGGGCGGTGCTGTCCACCACCCCGTAAAGGGGCTCGGCGCCGCCCAGCAGATGGGTGTCGCTGATGTGCAGGATGAAATGGTTTGGTCGCGGGTGCTCAGCCCGGATGGTGTCCATCTGTAACCTTCTGGGGTGCGGAAATGGCGATTTCCTCTACTAAACCGTAACCATCGTACGGGGGGCTTAAATTTCCCCAAACACGGCATGTCTTCGACACCTCATTTGGTCGCAGATCCGTGGGCGGACCGACGACGGCGGCGCCGGCCGGAACGCCGGGCCTGAGCGGTTGAAGGTTCAATGCGTCCCGGTGAACCGCAGCGGCGGCCGGTTATCCCGGACCGCCAGCGCGGCCCCGCCGGCCTCCAGTGCCGAAGCAAAGCGGCGATCCGCCCGCGAGCGCGGCCGGATCGCCGTCGGGAACCCGCGGCAGGGCCAACCGTGCCGCCGGTTCGCGCATCGCGGATGGGTGTCGGGCTCACCCCCGGCCGGCTGCCCGGCTCCGATTGCCCGGGCCGGCAACCCGGGCTAGGCTGCCCCCGGGACCGCTCGGGAAAAGGTCCGGCGGTCTGCAGACAGACAGCACCGACACAAGGACGGCCAGCATGAATACCATCACGCCCTGCCTGTGGTTCGATACCGAGGCCGAAGAGGCGGCAGAGTTCTATACCGGGCTGTTCCCAAACTCCCGGATCCTCGAGGTCACCCGCTACGGGCCTGACGGCCCGGGCCCGGAGGGGCGCGTCATGACCGTCAGCTTCGAGCTGGACGGCCTGAAATACGTGGCCCTGAACGGCGGGCCGCAGTTCAAGTTCACCGAGGCGGTCTCCTTCCAGATCCCCTGCGCGGACCAGGACGAGGTGGACCGGTTCTGGGCAGCACTCTCCGAGGACGGCGAGGAGGGCCAGTGCGGGTGGGTCAAGGACAGGTTCGGCCTGTCCTGGCAGGTGGTTCCGACCATCCTGCCGGAACTGCTGGGCAGCCCCGACACGGCAAAGTCCCGGCGCGCCATGCGGGCGATGCTGCAGATGAAGAAGCTGGACATCGCCGTCCTGCAGCAGGCCTTCGAGGCCGCCTGAGCGGCAGCCCCCGGTCCCGTGCCGGTGCGGCAGCACCGGCCTGCAGCTGCCATTGTGGCGGCTGCAGGCCGGTTGTATTCTGGCCGCATCACCGTGCAGGACGGCCCCGCCGGCCCAGCCCCAGCCCAGTTCGAGGTGCATTGCCGTGACCATTCCCCCGCCGCCGTGGGAGCCCCATCCGGATCCCAGCGAACCGCCCCCGCCCGAGCCCGAGCCCGGCCAGCCGCCCAGGCCCGAACCGACCCGGCCCGGCCCGATGCCCAATCCCCTGCCCGGGCCCGAGCCGGAACC
>NZ_JBHTML010000204.1:0-6742 GCF_042679445.1 Arthrobacter sp. GCM10027362 | reverse complement strand
CGCCGCCGGGGCCGGCCGGATCCCCCGGCGCGAGCATGCCCAGGCCTCCTCCGCCATGGCCGGCCGCCCGGACCTGTAGCCCGACGCCGGCGGCAGGCAGCACGAGGCACCCTTGGGCAGGCTGATGCCCCTTCCGTAAAGCCGCCCATTGGTCTAGGTTGGCTGGTCTAGGTTGGATTGATCCGGCACGGCCACGGACCTTTCCCGCGGTTCAGCGGTTTCTTGCCGGGCCGGCCCGGACAGTCCGGCGTTTGCGGCCGCCGGCCGCCAGCGGTCAAGTCCCGTCAGGCAGGAGAAGAAAATGTCAGGAAACCTCATCGCCCGGTCCGTCCACGATCTGACCGCCGGCGCCTGGTTCGGCGGTTCCCTCATGGGCGCCGTGGGCCTCAACGGTGCCGCCGCCGACGCCAAGGACCCGACGGAGCGGACCCGCCTGTCCAGCCTCGGCTGGAAGCGGTGGGCCCCGCTCCAGACGGCGGCGTTCGCGGCCCACCTGGCGTCCTGGGTGCCGCTCGTCCGGGACAATGCCGACCGCATGGCCAAGCAGCACGGCGTGCTGCGCCTGTCGGTATACAAGGGCGTGGTCACCCTCGCCGGAGCGGCGGTCACCCTGTACGCGGGTCTGGTCGGGCAGAAGGTCGACAAGCTCTCCCACGAGGGGGCAGAAGGCGCCACCGAGCCGGGCCCGGCGTCGTCCGAAGAACTGGCCAAAGCGCAGAAACAGCTGAAGATGCTGCAGTGGGCCGTTCCTTTCTTCGCCGGATGGGTCATCGTGCTCGGCGCCAAGCAAGGCGAGATGCAGCGGGTCGAGAACGTGGCCCTGGGTTTGAAGAAGCAGCGGCGGGCCGCCGGCCAGACCGGGTTGTCCGGGCTGGCCGGGCTGTCCGGGCTGCGGCAAATGTGGACGCGCGCCGTCTGCCGTTAGGCGGGAGAAGCCTGCGTTTCCCCGGTTCGGTTCACCGCCTGTCCGGGGGAGGTATCTTCCGCCCGTGAACCCTGCTGTCAGGCATGCTCGGCTTGCTTTGCAGGCGTTCGCGTTTGCGGCCCGGGGCACCTGCGCGGACCCGGCCCCGATGGGCGGGTGAGGCAGGCCCCGGCCGCCCGGCTCTTGAATTCCCCCAGTCAGGCATCAGGGAGGAAACGTGCCACAGGAACCAGCCCCTGCCGGCGCATCCGGGGGACACGGGGACAGCCTGGCAAAAAGCCGGCAGGCTCCCGGCCCGGAAGACGAACGAAAACCCGACAGCCCGGCGGAAGTGCGGAAACCGTCGTGGAAGTACGCCCTCCGGCGCACCGTTAAGGAGTTCTCCAAGGACCAGTGCACGGACCTCGCCGCCGCCCTGACGTACTACGCGGTGCTCTCGGTCTTTCCCGCCCTGCTGGCCCTGGTCTCCCTCCTGGGCGTCGTCGGGCAGGCCGAACAGACCACCCGGACCCTGCTGCGGGTCATCGAAGGCGTCGCGGACCCGAGCATGGCCCAGGCGGTCCGCCAGCCCATCGAACAGCTCGCCGGCGCACCAAGCGCCGGCCTGGCCCTGATCGCCGGTGTTGTCGGCGCCATCTGGTCCGCCTCCGGATACGTGGGCGCGTTCTCGCGCGCGATGAACCGGATCTACGAAGTCGAGGAAGGCCGCCCCTTCTGGAAACTCCGCCCCGTCATGCTCCTGATCACCGTCGTGATGCTGCTGCTCGCCGTCCTCATGTCGATCCTGCTGATCGTCTCGGGACCGGTGGCGCAGGCCATCGGCGAGGCCGCCGGCCTGGGCCAGGCCGCCGTGGCTGCCTGGAACATTGCCAAATGGCCCGTGCTGGTGATCTTCGCCATCATCCTGATCGCCATCCTCTACTACGGCACCCCCAACGTAAAACAGCCCAGGTTCCGGTGGATGAGCATCGGCGCCTTCATCGCGCTCGTGGTCCTGGCCCTGGCATCGCTGGGCTTCTTTTTCTACGTGGCCAACTTCGGCCACTACAACAAAACCTACGGGGCCATCGGCGGGGTCATCGTGATGCTGCTGTGGCTCTGGCTCGCCAATCTCTCCCTGCTCTTCGGCGCCGAGTTCGACGCCGAGATGGAGCGCGGACGCCAACTCCAGGCCGGGATAGAGGCGGAGGAGAGCATCCAGCTCCCGCCCCGGGACACCAAGGCGAGCGAGAAAAAGCTGGCTAGGGAACAGGAAGACATCGACCACGGGCGCAGCCTCAGGGAACAGCACGGCGGCCAGGCAAAGGAGCCGGACAGATAGCCCGGCGCCCCTCCTGCGCCACGGAGAAGACCGGCCGGGCGCCGTTGACACGGTCTTGTCGGCAAACAACAGACCTCCCGCCTGGTCCGCGGCGAACTGAGGCTGGCCCGGGCCGAACCTAGGGAAAAGGGCAGGCACGCCGGACGCGGCGCGGGGCTTTCCGGCGCAGCCGGGTTCCCCGTCTGATTTGGTACCGCCGCCCTGATCGCCACCCTCATCCTGGCCCCGTCCCTGCTCCTGCCGGCCCGGGCGGCCGCCCGGATTGTTTCCCTCGTGCTGTTCCTTGCCGCAGGCATCGCGGCAAGGACCGGCAGGAAGGAAGTCAAACAGGCCATCCCGAAGGCCGCGGAAGCCGCGGTGGAGAACGTGAAGCGTGACATCGAAGAGGTCAAGGAGCACGGGCATCCAGGAGCACCCCCGTCCCCGTTCCACAGGCATAACCGGCGGCGGCCGGCAGGAGGCATCAGGCGCGCCGGAGCCCGAGCACCCGGCCCAGCCACTCGGTCACCGCGCGCTCCCAGTGCTCGGGCTCCGCGTTCCATTCCTTGGTGTGCCCGGGGCTGGAGAAGCGCTCGAACGTCACGAGTCCCGGGTTCCGCTCCGCCAGTTCTGCGGACGGGCCATAGGGTACAAAATCGTCGTACTCGCTGTGCAGGATCAGCGTGGGCACGGCCAGGTGGTCCGAACGGGACACCCAGTCCAGCAGCTTCAGGTCCACCGGTGCGGCCAGCCCGGTGACCAGCCGGCCGGCCCGGTTGGAAATCAGCCATTGCGAGAAACGGCCCACCGTCTCCGGGATCCGGTTCAGCTTCGCCTGGTAGGCCAGCACGTCCATCCAGTTGATCACCGGCGCATCCAGTACCAGCGCCCGGATCCGGTCGCGGTACACGGACTGGTCCGCCGCCTGCAGGCTCACCGCCGCGCCCATGGACCAGCCGAACAGCACCACGTCCTCGGCGCCCTGCGCCAGCGCGTAGCCGATGGCGGCCTCCACGTCCCGCCACTCGGTCAGGCCCAGCCCGTAGCGCCGGTCCGGCGCGTGCGGGGCCTCGCCGTCGTTCCGGTAGGAAATCAGCAGCGAGGCCAGACCCAGCCGCCGCACGGTAGGCACCGCGCGCAGGCCCTCGCTCCGGGTGGCGCCGCGGCCATGGACCATGATCGCCCAAGTCCGTGCGTCCTGCACGGCCGGGACCAGCCAGGCCGGCGCGTCGCCGCCTTCGACGGCGATCCGCACCTCCTCGCTGTCCAGGCCGAGGGCGTCCGGATCCGGATACGCCGACCCGCCCCACCAGCCGCGCACGGCGCGGGTCAGGTTCCCGGAGTAGACACGTTCGACCTTGCGCTGGACCGTGCCCTCAAGCGGGGAGTACGAGGTCACCTCGCCGATCCGCGCATGGCCGGCTCCGGCGTCGAAGTACACGCTGTACACCCCGGGGGCGGTGGTCTCCGCGGTGGCCGGCAGGATGATTTCCCGCTCCTCGCCGGAGCCAACGACGGCGAGGATCGCCAGATCCTGCGGCCGTTCCCGCACCGGGATGAGCACCTGGCGGGCAAAGTACGAAGCCAGCCCGGAGGTGGCCCCGGCCACCAGCGACCCGGCCGCCGCTCCGCCGGCAGCACCGAGCAGTGCCCAGCGGGCCCACGGCAGCGGGCGCGCCCCCGCCCCGGCCACCGGGACGGCTTCAGCCTGTGAACCTGCGAAGACGTTCATAGCACTATTCATACCCCATCGCGGCGCGGTGTCCCGGGCGGCAGGCGGTACGCCGAAGCTGTTGTCCGGTGCACCGGTGCTGGCTACTCTGGGCGCATGAGCGAAACGATCGTGGTCCTCACCGAAGAGCCGCTGAACGAGGCCGATGTACGGAACCTGCAGCTGCTTGCCGGGGAGGGAACGACCTTTACCGTCCTGATCCCGGAAGACACCCGGCGCAACCTCATGCTGGACTTCCTGGACCGACTGAGCATGCTGGAGGTGGCCCGGGCGTTTCGGGACCTGCTCCACGGCCAGCCGAAGCCCGAAGAGGCAAGGATGGAGGCGGACGAGGCCAAGCGGCTCTCCGTCGCCGCGCTGGCCCAGGCCGGCCTGCCCGGCACCGTGGAGGTGGTCGGCGACGACGGCGTCACCGCCCTGGTGGACTATGTCCAAAGCCACGAAGTGGACCGGGCGGTAGTGGTGACCACGCCGCACGCGGTGGAGGACACCTTTCACCGGGACTGGGCCAACCGCGCCCAGGAGAAACTGGGCATCCCGGTCCTGCACCTGTATTCGGGCACGGGATACATTGGGGACTCGTGAGCGTTGAATACAGCATGAGCGACAAGAGCGAAGCAAGCACCCCGGCCACCGTCACCAAGACGGACGAGCAGTGGCGTCGGGAGCTGACCCCGGAGGAGTACCACGTCCTGCGGCAGGCCGGCACCGAGCGCCCGTATACCGGCAAGTACTGGGACACCCACACCGCCGGCGTGTACAAATGCCGGGCCTGCGGCGCCGAACTGTTCACCAGCAAGGAGAAATTCGACTCGCACTGCGGCTGGCCGTCCTTCTTCGCCCCGCTGGCCGAGGACCGGGTGCGCTACCTGCGCGACAGCACGCTGGGCATGGAGCGCATCGAAGTCCGCTGCGCCGCGTGCGATTCGCACTTGGGCCACGTCTTCGAGGGCGAGGGCTACCCCACCCCGACGGACCAGCGCTACTGCATTAACTCCATCTCCCTGACCCTCGTCCCCAGCGAGGAATAACCTCCTCCAAAATTGGTCGGCAGATGCCCGCTTCCTGCAGAAACCGGCCAACAGATGTCCTCCCCCGCGGGAAATTGCCAGAAGCCCGGCCACCGAGAGCCGGGCTTCTCCATGTCCGGCGAGCGTTGGCCGCCAGCGTAAGATTGTCTAATCAATAGTTGATCCCGAGGTAAGAAGTGCTTTTGGGTTGCTACGCTCGGTCCACGAACTACCCAACCGCCCCGGCGTGGACCGGGCCAACGAAAGGCTGCACACCATGACCCTCACCGCCGACGGTTCCGGCACCGCCGCCGTGCGTTTCCCCTCCACCCCGGCCGCCGCGGGCATCGCCGCACACCCCGCCTGGCTGCGCCTGAAGGCCGCCGCCACCGCCATCCGGCCGCTGCAGGTCCATGACGGGTCCGTGCCGGACCAGAACGACCATGCGGCGGCCGCCGAACAGGTCCGGATCATCCTGGACGCTGTGGCCGAACTGGCCCCGCTGCTGCCGCACGACGCCGCCTACCTGGCCGCGCTCACCAAGGACTTCCGGCGCTGGGCCGACGAAGGCTTCGGCGTCCCGGACTTCCTGGACGCGCTGAATGCGTTCCAGCCGCAGCAGCACCGCGAAAACGGGCTGGTGCATCTGGTGGTCTTCCCCATGTACACCCAGAACGGCGGCCCGGACCGCCTCGTCGAGGCCGTGCTGGTGGACGTCCTCTGGCCGGAGTTCATCGCCGATCTGGAGGCCGGGGACTACGCCAACAAGCTGTTTGTGCCCGTCCGCTTCCTGGACTTCACCCCCGGCTACGACACCAACTCCGCCGTGCTCTTCCCGGAGACCGTGGCCATGCGCGAAACCCCCGCCTTCACCTGGGGCGCCATCTTCGCCGACCGCGAGGCGGCCCGTTTCCGCCGGGTGCTGCGCGCCGCCGCGGAGATCACCTCGCTCGAGCTGCCCGAGGCAGCCGCGGTCCTGCTGGAGGACCAACAGTTGGCCGAAGAGACCTTCGTGATGTGGGACCTGATCCATGACCGCACCCACATGCGCGGGGACCTGCCCTTCGATCCGTTCATGATCAGGCAGCGCATGCCGTACTTCCTCTACTCGCTGGAGGAACTGCGCTGCGACCTGACCGCCTTCCGCGAAGCCGTGCACATCCAGCATGATGCCAATGCTCCGAAGGAGGCCCGCACGCACGCCGCGCTGGTCCAGTACGCGGTAGTCTTCGACCGGATCTTCCGGTTTGCCATCAGCGGCAGCCGCGTGCGCAACTACGACGGCCTGGGCGGGCAGCTGCTCTTTGCCTGGATGCATCAGCACCGGGTGCTGCACTGGACCGACGGCAAGCTGTCCCTCGACTGGGACTCGGTACCGGACGCCGTTATCGCCCTGGGCCAGGAGATTGAGGACCTGTACTGGCGGTCCATCGACCGGCCCAAGGTAGCGCACTGGCTCGCCGCCTACCAGCTGCTCACCAGGACCCTCACCCCGCACCCGGCCTCGGTCTGGGCCAAGGGCCCGGATGCGCTGCCGCTGGGCGGCCTGCCCCGCGAGCTCACCGACCAGGTGCTCGACGACGAGTTCCCGCTGTCCATGTTCTACGAGGCGCTGGCCAGGAAGCTGCGTCCGGTCATCGAATCCACCGCCGGCATCACCGGCAGCACCGACAACGCACTGAAGGAGCCGGCCGCGTGAGCGGGCCCCTGGCCGGAGTGCGCGTGCTGGTCGCCGGTGCCGCCGGCGCCTCCGGCACCGCGGTGTCCGCCGCGCT
>NZ_JBHTML010000203.1:0-6757 GCF_042679445.1 Arthrobacter sp. GCM10027362 | reverse complement strand
GGGCCAGGGCCGGACACCCGGCGGTGTCCGGCCCTGGCCCGCGGAGCGCGGTGTGTTTCCAGGCGGTTGCCCTGTCTTGGTCAGGGCGAGAGTTCTTCCAGGACGCGGCCCTTGGTCTCGATCGCGAAAAACGCGGTGATGAGGCCTCCGATGACTGCAACGGCTGCGAAGGCGGCAAAGACCCAGGAGATGCCGTAGTCGGCGACGATCCAGGCGACCAGGAGGGGGCCGAGGCTGGAACCGGCGCGCAGCCAGGCGCTGCCGAAGCCGGTGCCGATGGCGCGGAGGCGGGTGGGGTAGAGCTCGGCGGAGTAGAGGTAGAGGGAGAACGAAATGGTCTGCAGGATGGCGTAGGCGATGCTGGCGAAGATGACGACCTGGGTGGTGGAGAGCTGGCCGAGGCCGGCGAGGAGGCCGAGGGGCACGGTGGCGGCCAGGAAGGCGACGGTGTACCAGCGCTTGCGCCCGACCCGGTCGATGAGGAGCGCGCAGGCGATGGACGCTGCGACTCCTGCCGCGGAGGTGATCCAGCCGTAGGCAAGGGAGGTCTGCAGGGGGGCCTTGAAGACCTCCTTGTAGAGGGTGGGCAGCCAGGTGATCAGTCCGTTGTTCACGACGTAGACGCTGATCCACAGGCCCCAGATCATGAACGTCCGCTTGCGGTAGACGCCCCTGAACAGCTCGCGCCAGTCCGAGCGCGCCGTTGCCTTGGGGTCAACGGGGCGCAGGACGGGCTGGGCAAGGGCGTGCCCGGCGCGGATGGCCTCGTCCTCCAGGCGGGTGACGACGGTATTGGCGTCCTGCACGCGTCCCACGGAGGCCAGCCAGCGGGGGGACTCGGGCATGAGCCGGCGCAGCGGAATGGTCAGGACCGCCGGAACGAGGCCGACGATGAACATGGCTCTCCAGCCGAAGGCCGGGACGAGGAAGAAGCCGGCGAGGCCTGCGAACATCAGGCCGACGGGGAAGATGACCTCGTAGAGGAGGAAAAAGCGGCCGCGCCGGCGGGCACCGACGAATTCATTGATGTAGGCGCTGGCGACCGGGACCTCCCCTCCGGTGCCGATGCCCTGGAGGAAGCGGAACATGATCATCGACCAGGCTCCCCAGGCGAAAAGGCAGGCGATGTCCATGGAGACGAACAGCACGATGGTGATCAGCAGGGTTGGCATGCGGCCGATTTTTTCGGCGAGGTGCCCGAAGAAGAGGGCGCCGACGAGCTGTCCGGCGTATCCGGCGGAGAGGATCAGGCCGACCTCGGCGGGGGAGAGGTTCCATGCGGTGACGAGCTGGGGCACCGCGAAGGCGATGGCGAGGACTGTGTAGGCGTCGAAGAAGGTGGCTGAGCCGATGACGACGCGGATCAGCGTCAGGCGTCTGGTGATGGGCAGGCGCTCCAGCCGGGCGACGAGCTCGGCGTTGGTGGCGGAGGTCTTTCCGCTGGCCATGGCGGTCATTATCGTTGACTTCCTCCTCTCCGCGGAGGCCGCGGAGGCTGTCGGGACTTCATTGTCACCGAACCGCGGCACCGGGGCGGGCCCGGACGGCGGACGGGAAGGGGCCGCAGCGCCTCCTTGGAGAGGACGAGGCGGTGGGCTGCGGCGCTGCTGCGGGGCGTTGCCGGCCCGGGCAGGTTCCGGGAAAGGTGGCGGACCGTCCGGCGTTCCGGACGGCCCGCCACCCTTGCGTGTGCCGGCGGTCAGGCGTTGGCGGTGACGCTGGTGAGGCCGGCCGAGGCCAGGGCATCGGCGATCTCCTGGTGTGCGCCTTCGGCCAAGGGCAGCAGCGGGGAACGGACGGCCGCGTGCTCGAGGACGCCCCGGGCGACCAGGCCCTCCTTGAGGGCGACGGTGCCTTCCATGTGGGAGCCGCGGTGGTAGACGGTCTTGGTGACCGGCAGCAGGCGGTCGTGGATGGCCCGGGCCGCCTGGTAGTCGCGGGCCTTGCCGGCGTTGATGAGTTCGACGAGCGGCTCGGGGGCCAGTCCGCCGTAGCCGACCAGGGCGCCGTCGACGTCGAACATGGTGTGCAGCAGGTACTCGTCGTGGCAGGTGAGGATCTGCAGGTCCGGGTAGGTTTCGCGCAGCACCGGGATCTCGGTGTCCCAGCGGCGCATGTTCCGCACGCCGTTCTTGGTGGCGAAGACGCCTTCCTGGCCGGCGATCTCAAGCTGGGTCTGCAGGTCGTAGGTCGCCTTCGTCGCGTCCGGGTACTGGAACAGGATCAGCGGCAGCCCGCTGGTCTCGTAGATTTCCCGGTAGCGGGCCTGCGGGGCGCCGGGCTGGAAGCCGAAGCGCAGCCAGCCGTGCGAGGGGTAGACCAGACCGGCCGAGGCCCCGGCGTCGACGGCCCGCCTGGCTTCCAGCGCAGCGACCTTGCTGCCCTCGCCGGTGATGCCGGCAATGATCGGGATGCGGGAGCCGACTGCCTCGCGGAACGCAGTGATGACGGCGGCCTGCTCGTCAGCAGTCAGGAACGTTCCCTCGCCGGCATGGCCCAGCACCACCAGGCCCTTGACGCCGTCGACGGAGGCGAGCCAGCTGCCCAGGCGCCCAATGGCGTCGAAGTCAACCGCGCCGTCCCTGGTGAACGGGGTGACGGGGGCGGGAACGAGGCCGCGGAGATCGAGTGTCATGACTTCCTTCTTTCCTTGCTGAGACTCTGCCGACTGCTTTTGCAATCGTTCTCGGGAACGTTTGCAATTCTTCGTGAGGTGGAGCACATTTGTCAATAGGCGGTTTCCGGGCGCCCGGATTTTCCGGGTTCCGGGCCCTCTAGACTTGGTGCAGGACAGGCGGAAGGACAAAGGCATGAACTCCACAGAGGTCCGGCGGCAGGTGACTTTGCGCGACGTCGCCGAGGCGACCGGCGTCAGCGTGTCCACGGTCAGCCGCATCCTGGACGCGCGCAGCACGTCGTCGCGCTCGGCCACCGCCCTGAAGGTGCGCCAGGCCGCCGAGGAGCTCGGGTACCGCCGGAACGTGTCGGCGGCGGGCCTGCGCAAGGGATCCACGGGCACCATCGGGGTCCTCGTGCCCCGGCTGAGCGACACCGTCATGGCCCTGATGTTCGAGGCGCTCGAACGCGCCGCCCGCGCCCGCGGTCACTTCGCCGTCGTGGCCACCAGCGGCGACGATCCGGCCGACGAGCGCCGGGCCGCCGAAACCCTGCTGGACCGCAACGTGGACGGGCTGATCCTGGCCTCGGCCCGGCTCGACGACACCCTTCCCGCTTCCCTGAGGGAACGGGAGGTGCCCCACGCGCTGGTGCTGCGCACCGACGGCACCAGCCCCTCGGCCCTGGGCGACGACGAAACCGGCGGCTACCTCGCCGTGCGGCACCTCATCGACCTTGGGCATACGGACATTGCCGTGGTGACCGGCCCGGACTTCGCCTCCACGGCCCGGGACCGGCTCGCCGGCGCCCGGCGCGCCCTGCTCGAGGCCGGGCTGGAGTTGCCCGCCGACCGCGTCGTCGGGCTCGGGTACCGGATCGAAAACGGCGTGGAGGCGGGCCGGTACCTGTTCGATCCGGAACGTTCCACCCGGCCCACCGCCGTCTTCGCCGCCAACGACAACCTCGCCCTCGGCATCATCGCCGCTGCCCAGCGCGCCGGCCTGGCCATCGGCGCGGACGTGGCCCTGGTCGGCTACAATGACATCCCGCTGGCCGAACGCCTTCCGGTGCCGCTGACCTCGGTGCGGGTTCCCTTCGACCAGATCGCCGAATCGGCCCTGCGCATGCTGCTCGAGCCGGCACCCGGCACCGGCCAGGTCTCCCGGGCCCTGCCGACCCTGATGCCCCGGGCCTCGAGCGGGCCTCCCCGCCGATAAGTGCGGGCCGGGACCCGTGAGGATAACCGCGACTATGTCCGGCCCGGTGGCCTCGGCCTTGGCCAGGATGCCTTGGCGGGCGAGCGCTTCCGATACCTCGTAGTGGCCTTTCTCCATGCCGAAGTTCCGGACCGGCCCGCAGCAGCCCGACACCTCGATGTCGCGTCCCATGGAGGCCAGCAACTGTTCGTCAGCACCGTACCCCATGACCGAGTAGTGATGGCAGTGGGGCTGGACGAGCAGTTTTCCGGCCGCGGCCGGCGGCTGCCAGCCGATGCCGGGGAGGAACTCCGCCACGGTCCGGACCGAGCCGGCGAGTTCGGCGGCCCGCGGGTCCTCGGGCAGCAGGTCCCCGGCGGCGGGCCGCTGCTGCACCAGCCGCGACGTGAGCAGGACGGTCTGTTCCGATCGTGGTTGCCGCGCCGGATGCGGTGGATGCTGACAGACTTATTTTCTGTGTCCGTGGTGTCCGGTCGCTTCCTGCCGCACCTCGTTGACACCGGCTAGTTCATCGGCGAATACGAGCTCACGGAGTCCCAGGTCTTGGTCGATGATCCAGAAGACGCCGTGTGCGCTGACAGTCTGTTCGATACGGGCGGTGCAGCGTCTTCCACAGGGCCAGCGGAGTTCGACAAGCCGACCCTCCAGCTCCCAGGGCCGGGGGAAGTTGCCGTCGGGGTTCTTGGTGGATGCCGCTTCGGAGGTGGTGCTGTGCATGGGACTCGCCTCGTGCTCGAAGATACGCCGGGGTTGCCTGGGGCAGTGGCCGGGGCTTGGAAGAGGGGTCGTACGGCCGCTTGGGACCTTCTGCGTCGCATCTTGGCCCGATCGGTCTCGGACTGCTTCGACGTACGCGTGCCGCCGTACCTGTCCGGGTAGAACCTCGAAGGATCTTGCAGCAGGGGCCGTCCCTGAATATGGGGTCTGATGGAGGGGTGTCAGGCGGGAGCCGGCCGGGGCAGGCTCCCGCCTGATGCGATACTAGTTCGCGTGCTTGTCGGCGACGTCCAGGGCGGCGTCGAGGATCTCCAGGCCGCGGAGGACCTCCGCATCGGGGGTGTTCAGCGGCGGGGCCACGTGGATGCGGTTGAAGTTCGCGAACGGGAGCAGGCCGCCGGCCTTGCACGCGGCGATGACCTCGTCCATTTCCGGGGAGGAGCCGCCGTAGGCGGCCAGGGGTTCGCGGGTCTCCCGGTTTTTAACCAGTTCCACCGCCCAGAAGCAGCCCAGCCCGCGCACCTCGCCGACGGACCGGTGGCGTGCGGCGATTTCGCGCAGCCGGGGGCCGATAACCTCCTCGCCGAGCCGCGCCGCGTGCTCCACCATCTGTTCCCCGGCCATGGCGCTGATGGTCGCCACGGCGGCGGCGCAGGCCAGCGGGTGCCCGGAGTAGGTCAGCCCGCCGGGGTAGGCCCGTTCGCGGAAGGTGTCGAAGACGGCGTTGCCGATGGCGACCCCGCCCAGGGGCACGTAGCCGGAGTTCACGCCCTTGGCGAAGGTGAGCAGGTCCGGGACCACGTCCCAGTGCTCGATCGCGAACCACTTGCCGGTGCGGCCGAAGCCGGCCATGACCTCGTCGGCGATGAATACGATGCCGTATTTGCGGGTCAGTTCCCGCACGCCCTCCAGGTAGCCGGGCGGGGGGACCATGATCCCGGCGGTGCCCGGGACGGATTCGAGGATCAGGGCCGCGATGTTGGCGGCGCCTTCGAGCTGGATGGTGGTTTCCAGATGCTCCAGGGCCCGCCGGCTCTCCTCTTCCGGGCTGGAGGAGTGGAACTGGGAGCGGTAGGGGAACGGGGCGTGGAAATGCACGGTGCCGGCGTCGCCGTAGTCGTTGGCCACCCGGCGGGGGTCGCCGGTGACGTTGACGGCCAGGTGGGTGCCGCCGTGGTAGGACCGGTAGGCGGAGAGGACCTTGTACCGGCCGGTGTGCAGCCGGGCCATGCGGATGGCGTGCTCGACCGCGTCGGCGCCGCCGTTGGTGAAGAAGACGTGGTCCAGGTCCCCGGGGGTCAGCGAGGCGATCAGGCGGGCGGCCTCGGAGCGGGCGTCGTTGGCGTGCTGCGGGGCGATGGTGCACAGCCTGCCGGCCTGCTCCCGGATGGCCGCGACCACCTTGGGGTGCTGGTGGCCGATGTTGGTGTTCACCAGCTGGGAGGAAAAGTCCAGCAGCCGGTTGCCCTCCCCGTCCCAGACCCAGGAGCCCTCGGCCTTGAGCACGGTCATCGGGCTGATCTTGTCCTGGGCGGACCAGGAATGGAACACGTGGGCCCGGTCCAGCTCGTACGCGCGCCGGCCGGCCTCGATTTCTTCGGCGGTCACCGGGGAAGCTGTCGTTTCGGTGGTCATCTGCGTCCTTTCGTGATGTCGGTGGTCCGCGCTTACGCGTTGGTCGGGAAGCCGAGGTTGAGGCCGCCGTGGCTGGGATCCAGCCAGCGGGAGGTGACGACCTTGCCGCGGGTGAAGAAGTGCACGCCCTCGGTGCCGTGGGCGTGGGTGTCGCCGAAGAGCGAGTTCTTCCAGCCGCCGAAGGAGTAGTAGGCCATCGGCACCGGGATGGGCACGTTGATGCCCACCATGCCGACCTGGATCTCGTTTTCGAAGCGGCGGGCGGCGCCGCCGTCGTTGGTGAAGATCGCGGTGCCGTTGCCGTACGGATTGGCGTTGATTAGGGACACGCCCTCGTCGTAGCCGGCCACCCGCACCACCGACAGGACGGGTCCGAAGATTTCGTCGGTGTAGATGGACATCTCCGGGGTGACGTGGTCGAAGAGGGTGGGGTTCAGGAAGAAGCCGTCGCCCTCCGCGTCCGGGGTGACCTGCCGGCCGTCGAGGACCATGGTCGCGCCGGCGGCTTCGCCGGCGTCGATGTAGCCGGCGACCTTGTCGCGGTGCGCGGCGGTGACCAGCGGGCCCATGTC
>NZ_JBHTML010000202.1:0-6782 GCF_042679445.1 Arthrobacter sp. GCM10027362 | reverse complement strand
CAGCGGATCCGGGCGCAGGAACAGCGCGACGATGGCGGCGCCGATGACCATGCCGGCCGCCGAGACCAGGAACGGCCCGGCCTGGGCCGGGATGCCCAGCCAGCCGGCCAGCACGGCACCCGGGCCGACCATGTTGGGCCCGGCCACGGCCCCGACGGTGATCGCCCACACCACCAGGGACAGGTCCCGCCCTCGGCGGGCCGGGTCGGCCAGGTCGGTGACGGCGAAGCGGGCCTGCAGATTCACTGCCGAGGCCAGGCCGACCAAAAAGGCCCCGGCCAGCAGCAGCACGAACAGTCCGGCGGCCACGGCGCCGATCATCAGGGCGGTGCCGGCGATGGCCGCAGCGAGCCCGGTGGTCAGGGCGATCCGCCGCCCGCGGGCCAGGGCCAGCTGGGACAGCGGAATCGCGGTGAGGGCCGTGCCCAGGGTCAGGGCCGTGTTCACGGACCCGGCCCAGGCCTCGGAACCGGACAGGTCCACGGCCAGGATGGACCCCAGGGCCAGGGTGGATCCGCTGCCGAGGCCGGAGAAGATCTGGCCGATCGACAGGGTGCGGACGATGCGCCGCTGCGAGGAGCTGGTGGTCTGGATGATGGTGTGCATGGTTGCGGAGGCTCCTGGAACGAGGGACGGTGATCGCCGGCGGCGGGGCGCGCCGGTCCGGCAGGGACAGCCTGGCCCGGGCTGCGGCAGGCTGCCGCCGGCGGAGCGCCCCGGGGTCAGCCGGCCCCAGGGGCCTGCTGCCGGGCAGCGATCCGGGCGTGGACTTCGGCCATGTCAAGGTTCTTCACGGCGGTGATGACGTCCTCGAGCCCTGCGGCAGGCAGCGCCCCGGGCTCGGAGAAGACCAGCACGCCCTCGCGGAAGGCCATCAGGGTGGGGATGGAGCTGATCCCCGCGGCGGCGGCCAAGGCCTGTTCGGCCTCGGTGTCGACCTTGGCGAAGACGACGTCGGCGTGTTTCCGGGATGCGGCTTCGTAGGTGGGGGCGAACATGCGGCAGGGGCCACACCAGGCGGCCCAGAAGTCGACCAGGACGATGTCGTTGTTCTGGATGGTTTGGGGGAAGTCGTGCCCGGTGATGTCGATGGTGGCCATCGGGTTCTCCTTTGCGGTGGTTGGTTTGGACGGGGTCAGCGGGTGTGGGCCGGGCCGGCGGGGGCCGGTACGAGGCGGAGGGGGCACCTGGGGGCGGCGTACCGGCAGGTTGCGCCGGCCAGGGCCAGGACTGCGGCGGCAATGCCGACCGCCAGGCCGGCGGTCCCGGGCAGTTCCTGGACAAGGACGAAGACGCCCATGGCCAGGACGAAGAGGCCGAAGCCCTTGCGGAGGGCGGCTTCGGGGATGCGGCCGGCCAGCCGGGAACCGATTACGGAGCCGAGGATCGCGGCTGCGGTGACGGCACCGACCAGGGCCCAGTCCAGGTGCACGGTGGTGAGGTAGCCGCCGAGCCCGGCGAAGGACTTCAGGGTGATGACCACCAGCGAGGTGCCCACGGCCACCGGCATGGCGAGGCCGCCGAGGAGGGCCAGGGCGGGGACGACGAGGAAGCCGCCGCCGGCGCCGACAAGCCCGGTGACGAGTCCGACGACGAGGCCTTCGAGGATGACTTTCACCACCGGCAGTTCGCCGCTGCCGGTGGCGGCGGCCGTGTTCTTGCGGCCGCGGATCATGGCCAGCGAGGTGGCGACCATCATGGCGGCGAAGGCGATCATCAGGACGGTGCCGGGGATGCGGCCGCCGAGCAGGCCGCCGGCGAAGGCTCCGGCCATGCCGGCGGCGCCGAAGACCAGGCCGGTACGCCATTTGACCCGGCCGTTGCGGGCGTGGTCAACGGCGCTGACGGCCGAGGTGGCACCGACGACGAAGAGGGAGGCGGCGATGGCTTCCTTGGGGTCGAGGCCGGCAACGTAGGTGAGGATGGGGACGGTGAGGATGGAGCCTCCGCCGCCGAGCAGGCCGAGGGAGAGTCCGATGACTACGGAGAGCAGCAGGGTGGCCGTGAGGGCGACGATCATGCGGTCTGTCCTTTCTTCTGCCGGGTGCCGGGTCAGCGGGTGGGCCGTCCGGCCTGCTGCCAGGCGGTCATGCCGCCGGCCATCGTCTCGGCGGTGAAGCCGGCCCCGTTCAGGGCGTCCGCCGCGCGGGCGCTGCGGTTGCCGCTGCGGCAGACGACGATGACCGGGCGGGTGCGGTCGAGCTCGGCCAGGCGGGCGCCGAGCTCGCCCAGGGGGATGTGGACGGCGCCGGGGATCATGCCCCCGGCGGTCTCGAAGTTCTCGCGGACGTCGAGGACCTGCGCGCTGGTACGGCGGGCCTCGGCCTGGTGGATGTCGATCCCGGGCATGGTCTCTCCTGGGGAGTTTGGGCAGCGGGGGAGGGGAGGCCGGGCCGCCCGCCGCAACGGGCGGCCCTGCAGGCTACTTGCGGGCCGGGATCTGGTCGATCGCGGTGCGGGCGGTAGGCTCGGATGCGGTCCGGTTCCAGGGCATCCTGGCCAGGGCCTTGCCCATGGCGCAGGTGTTGGTGGCCGCGGAGAAGGTCAGGCCGGCACCGATCACGCCGGCGAGCACACGCAGCCTGGGAGAGATGAACCTGCCGGCGGCAAGCCCGGTGAGCACGAGGGTGCCGGCTGCCATGCGGACCTGGCGTTCGGGGTCCCAGCGCCGGGCGCCGCGGACCACGTCGCCGCCGGCGGCGGCGAAGCCGGGGGCCCCACCGGTGAGGACCAGGGCGGTGTCGATGCCGGCTGCGGCAAGGTGCCGGCGGGCCTGTTCGGCGCGGACACCGGACTGGCAGACCAGGACCACGCGCGATCCGAGGCGTTCGGCCAGTTCGTCGGTGTGCTCGGAGAGCAGCGACAGCGGGATGTTGTAGGAGCCGCGGATGTGCAGACTCTCGAATTCGGCGGCGGAGCGGACATCGATCACGATCAGGTCCTCGTGCCTGCCCATCCACTCACGCAGGGTCTGCGGGTCGAGGGCGGTCACGGTGGAAGTCTCGGAAGTCAAAGGGGGTGTTTCCTTTCCAGGGGGTTGGACGTGCCGCCATCAGTCTGCCACATACCCCCGGGGGTATGCAATAAACCCCAGGGGGTATAGGATGGGGGGAGACCTTCATCCCAAGGAGAAGACATCATGCAGCTGGACGCCTCCGAGCTCACCCCCGTCATCAACCGGCTCAAGCGTGCCCAGGGTCAGCTTGCCGCCGTTACGCGCATGCTGGAGGAGGGCCGCGACTGCAAGGACGTGGTCACCCAGCTCGCCGCCGTGTCGAAAGCGCTGGACCGGGCAGGGTTTGCGATCATCTCCACCGGCCTGGAGCAGTGCCTGGCCAGGCAGGACAACTCCATTGACAAAAAGGACCTCGAAAAGCTCTTCCTCTCCCTGGCCTGAACGGCCGACGGGACGGACAAGGCGGCCCCGCGCCATGGACTGCGCGGGGCCCTTTGCGTGGGTCCGGTGCCCGTGGTGTCGGCACGCTCGGCCTACCCGCACCGGGGCGGGAGCGTTTCATGCATCCGTGACGCGACGGCTGCCGCGCTGATAGCGGCCGCTGACCAGACGGCGGCATGCAGGCCCGGCGAATCGGCGATCACGCCGCCGAGGACGGCGCCGGCGGCGTAGCCCAGGTCGCGCCAGACCCGGGAGATCCCGACCGCCCGTGCGCGCCAGGCCGGATGGGCGACGTCCCCGACCACCGCCAGCAGTGTCGGGTAGGCCATTGCCGTGCCCGCTCCCAGCAGTACGGTTCCGGCGGCCCAGCCGGTGAATCCGCTGGAGGCGGCCATGACGGCCAGGGCGGCGGCCTGGAGTCCCATGCCCGCCGTGATCAGCTGCCTGCGCCCGATCCGATCCGACAACGCGCCGGTGACCAGCTGGCCCGCTCCCCAGACGCCCGGGTAGAGCGCGAACAGCAGTCCGACCTGTGCCACCGGCAGGCCGGCGGTGGTGAAGAGGAGCGGGAACAGGCCCCGTGAGAGGCCGAAATTGAGGTTGTTGACAAGCCCGGCCAGGCTGGCCGAGGACAGGGCGGGTTCCCGCAGGGTGGTCTGCATCAGGATCTGCCGGTTGGGCAGGTCCTTGGGGAGGTGGTCGTGGGTCCCGTCCGTGCCCGGGGTGTGCGCCCGGGATTCCAGGCGTGCATGGCCGGCGGTTTCCCGGACGAAGGCCCCGGAGAGCAGCAGTGCCAGCACCGTGTAGAAGAGGCCCGGCAGGAACGGCGCCGGGCGCAGGCCGTACTGCCCGGCCAGGTACCCGGCCAGCAGGGAGGACACGGCGACGGCGCCGTAGCCGGCCGCCTCGTTCAGGCCCATGGCCAGCCCGCGCTGCCTCGGGCCCACCGGATCGATCTTCATCACGACGGCCGTGGACCAGGTCAGGCCCTGGCTGATGCCCAGCAGCACGTTGGCGGCAATGACCCAGTGCCAGTCCGGGGCCAGGACCAGCATCGGCGGCACCGGCACCGCGAAGAGCCATCCGCCGACCAGGACCGGCTTGCGCCCGTGCCGGTGTCTGGCCATCGGCTGCCTCCGCAGGAACGGGGTGGTCATAACGCCGGACGGGCCCGCACCTGTGTGCGGGCCCGTCCGGGTGCGTGCCGGTCAGCGGGCTTCGGCGCTCTCCCGGGCGTTCTGCCAGTTCTCCCACCCGGCGTAGCTGCCGTCGAGTTCGACGACGTCGTAACCGGCGCGGCGCAGGGTGCTGGCGGCCACGGAGTTGCGCACCCCGCTCTGGCAGAAGGTCACGATGGGCCCGTCGGCCGGCAGCCGGTCCAGGTTCCAGAGCACCCGGCCTGCGCTGAGCTGCTCAGCCCCGGGGATGGTGCCGGCGGCGTGTTCGGTCTTGTTCCGCACATCCAGCACCAGGGCCGCGTCGAAGTCCTCGAGTTCCTCGGGCCGGATCAGGGCCGGGACCACCAGGGGCAGACCCTCGAGGCCGGTGACGTAACCGGCGACGTTGTCGATCCCGACGCGCACCAGGTGGTCCCACATCTCCTGTGCCGCTTCCTGGCCGGGGGCGAACAGGACCAGGGGCCGGTTGTCGGTCTCGGGGTCGTAGGCCCAGGCACCAAAGCTGGCGGCCTTGCTGCCGGCCGGGATGTTCAGCGCGCCGGGCACGGTGCCTTCGTGGACCTGCCCATGGGGGCGGGTGTCGACGAAGGTGATTTTGTCGGCGGCCAGGTCGGCGGCGACGGCTTCGTTGTCCAGCTCCGGCAGCGGGCCGCGTTCGCCCAGGATCTCCGGGCCGAGCCGGTTCTGGCGCTTCATCCGGCCGAAGTAGGCGTGGGCGTCGGGCTGGCCGTCAAGCAGTGCGTCGATGAAGCCCTGCTCGTCGTTGGCCTCCAGGTACCTGCCCCACCAGGAGTAAAGCCGCTCGTAGCCGACCGTCGTGGAGGGGATGGCGCCCAGGGCCTTGCCGCACGCGCTGCCCGAGCCGTGCCCCGGGTAGACCTGAACGTGGTCGGGCAGGGTCAGGAACTTCCCGCGCAGGCTCTTGAACAACTGACCGGCGCCCTCGAAGCGGGTGTCAATGCCGCCGGCTGCCTCGTCCAGCAGGTCAGGCCGGCCCAGGTCGCCGGCGAAGACGAAGTCCCCGGAGAGCAGGTAGCCGGGCCGGTCGCTGAACGCCCCGTCCGTGACCAGGAAGGACAGGTGCTCGGGGGTGTGCCCCGGAGTATGCAGGGCCTGGACGGTGATGTTTCCGATGGTGACCGCGTCACCGTCGTGCAGCCGCTTGGCGTCGAACCCGTACTGCCAGTCCTCCCCGCCCTCGCCGGAGACGTACATCCGTGCGCCGGTGGCCGCGGCCAGTTCGCGGGTCCCCGAGAGGTAGTCGGCGTGGATGTGCGTCTCGGTCACGGCCGTGATTCTCATCCCGTTGGCCTTCGCCAGGTCGAGGTAAACATCGATGTCGCGGCGGGCGTCGACCACAACCGCCTCGCCCTTGCGCTGGCAGCCAATGAAGTAACCCGCCTGCGCCAGGTCCTCGTCGTAGATGCGCTCGAGCAGCATGTGCTTCTCCTTCACAGATTGTGTCTAAATACCCCTGGGGGTATTCTCTCTTATGCCATTGACTTTAATACCCCCCGGGGTATAAAAGCAAGCTGTGGTCCGGATGCCGGCTGCGGCCGGATCAGGAAGCTGTTCGGCCGCTAAACCGGAGGTGCATGTTAGGGTGACCCCATGGAGACCGCCGATTTGATCCTCCACCTCGCCGGCCCGGGGGAGCAGCCGTTTCCCGACCTCGCCGCAGGCCTGCGCATCGCGCGGAACGCCCGCGCAGAGTTGCCCGCGGCCAACCTTGAACTCGTCCTCCAGGGCCCGGTCGTCGCACAGTTGGCCGGCACCGGCCCGGCTGCCGCAGATGCTGCCGCCCTCGCAGCCGAGGACGGCATGGCCGTGACGGCCTGCCGCAACAGCCTTCTGGCGGCGGGAATCGATGAAGCCTCCCTGGCGGCGGGGATTGCCGTGGTCCCCGCAGCCGTCGCCCACCTTGCCCAACGCCAGTTCAACGGCGCCGCCTACATCCGTATCTAGGCGGGAACCACGGGGCCGGTACGCTGGACGCGTTCGCTAAGCCACCGACCGGATGCAGTTCCAGGCCCTGACCGCAAAGTCCTTCTTCCGGTCCCGCGGTCGCAGGGATGGGATTCCGCCCGGTGCCCCTGGCTTTCCGTCCCGCAGGATTTCTCAGGCCGAAGTCGCAGGGTGCCGGCTGTGCTAGGTGGGCCCGAACGCCGGGGCGACCTGGCCGAGGTAGTGGTTCTTCGGCCAGTGCC
>NZ_JBHTML010000201.1:0-6888 GCF_042679445.1 Arthrobacter sp. GCM10027362 | reverse complement strand
GCGGCGGATCCCGCCCGCGGACGGCCTGGCCGCCCTGGCCGCCTGGCGCGCCGGGCTGACGGAGCGGAAGGTAGTGGCCACGGCGGTGCGCTACTGCCTGGAGGAGCTGGCCGAACGCGCCCCGGGCAACAGCGTGGAGGTGCGGGTGCCCCCGTACGGCGTGGCGCAGTGCGTCGAAGGTCCCCGGCACACCCGCGGCACCCCGCCGAACGTGGTGGAGTGCGACGGCGACACCTGGCTTCGGCTCGCTGCCGGCGCCACCGGCTGGGCCGAGGCCGTGGCGGAGGGGGCGGTGGCCGCCTCCGGCCTGCGCGCGGAGTTGTCCGCCTGGCTGCCGCTTTTTGGCGGCAGCGGGGACGCGGCCGCCAACCGGTAGGGTTGAAGGCATGAGTTCAGAGCAGTCCCCCGCACCCGCCGGCCCCGGACCCGGCCGTCCCGGGCGGGAGCTTACCGTCCGGCGCGCTCCGAAGTTCGGCCCGTTCCTGGCAGCCGGCACGGTGCTCGGCGTCCTGGCGGCGGTGGTGGTGGCGCTGACCGGCCCGGAAAGCGCCGAGTTTACCCGCGGCTCGATCTTCGGTTTCTTCGCCGTCGTCTTCGGCGTGGCCGGCCTGCTGCTCGGCGGCATCGTGGCGCTGGTCCTGGACCGGATGAGCGTCAAGCGTGCCGGGCACCTGCTGGCAGAGGAAACCGTGGACCAGCCCGGCACCCCGGAGCAGGCGGACGGCACCGAGCCGCCGGAACGCGGCTCCGCCGGCTAAGGTCCTACCGGTCCCCGGCACCGCCGGCGCGTTCTTCGCCGCCGCCCGCGGCATGAGACAATACTCGGGTGGTACGCGGCGACGGAAAACTCTCCCATGATCTTCTCCCCGGCGAAAAAGGCCCCCAGGACGCCTGCGGCGTCTTCGGCGTCTGGGCCCCCGGCGAGGAAGTAGCAAAACTTACCTACTACGGGCTCTACGCCCTGCAGCACCGCGGGCAGGAGTCCGCGGGCATCGCCACCAGTGATGGCACGCGCATCAACGTCTACAAGGACATGGGCCTGGTCTCCCAGGTCTTCGACGAAACGACGCTGAACACGCTGACCGGACACATCGCCGTCGGCCACTGCCGGTACTCCACCACCGGCGGCTCCACCTGGGCCAACGCCCAGCCGACCCTGGGCGCCACCGCCAGCGGCACGGTGGCCCTGGCCCACAACGGCAACCTGACCAACTCCGCCGAACTGTACGAGAAGGTGCTCGAGAAATTCGGCAAGCCCGAACGCGGCGAACTCGCCCAGGGCAACACCACCGACACCGCGCTGGTGACCGCGCTGCTGGCCGGGCAGCCCGGACAGACGCTGGAAGAGCGGGCCATGGAGCTGCTGCCGAAGCTGCGCGGCGCCTTCTGCTTCACCTTCATGGACGAGACCACCCTGTACGCCGCGCGCGACGACGCCGGCGTGCGCCCGCTGGTGCTCGGCCGGCTGGAGCGCGGCTGGGTGGTCGCCTCCGAGACGGCGGCCCTGGACATCGTCGGGGCCTCCTTCGTCCGCGAAGTCGAACCGGGCGAGTTCATCGCCATTGACAAGCACGGCCTGCGCTCACAGCGCTTTGCCGAGAAGAAGCCGGCCGGCTGCGTCTTCGAATACGTTTACCTGGCCCGCCCCGACACCTCCATCAACGGCCGCAGCATCCACGCCGCACGCGTGGAAATGGGCCGCCGGCTGGCCCGGGAACATCCGGTGGAGGCGGACCTGGTCATCCCCACCCCGGAGTCCGGCACGCCTGCGGCCATCGGCTACGCGGAGGCTTCCGGCATCCCCTACGGCCAGGGCCTGGTCAAGAACGCCTACGTGGGCCGGACCTTCATCCAGCCGAGCCAGACCATCCGCCAGCTGGGCATCCGGCTGAAGCTGAACCCGCTCAAGGACGTGGTCCAGGGCAAGCGGCTCGTGGTGATCGACGACTCGATTGTCCGCGGCAACACCCAGCGCGCCCTGGTGCGCATGCTCCGCGAGGCCGGCGCGGCCGAGGTCCATGTGCGGATCTCCTCCCCGCCGATTAAATGGCCGTGCTTCTACGGCATCGACTTCGCCACCCGTGCCGAGCTGATCGCCAACGGCATCGGCATCGACGACGTGCGCGCCTCGCTCGGTGCGGACACCCTGGGCTACATCTCCGAAGACGGCATGATCGAGGCCACCGAGCAGCCGCGCGAGCGCCTGTGCACCGCGTGCTTCACCGGCCAGTATCCGATCGAGCTGCCGGAGGCGGACCGGCTGGGCAAGAACGTGCTCGAACGCAGCGCCGGCTCCGAACCCGAACACGGCTCCTGCGATCCGGGTCCGGACTCGGACCTGGAATACGTGCTGACCGACGACGAGAAGAAAGAGCGAGTATGACCTCCCGCCCGCAGGACGCCAGCCCGATCACCTACGCCAGCGCCGGCGTCGACGTCGAAGCCGGCGACCGCGCCGTCGAACTGATGAAGGGCGCCATCAAGGCCACCCACAACGCGAACGTGCTCGGCGGCGTCGGCGGCTTTGCCGGGCTCTACGACGTCTCTGCGCTGCTGTCCTACCGCAAGCCGCTGCTGGCCACCTCCACCGACGGGGTGGGCACCAAGGTGGCCATCGCCCAGGCGATGGACATCCACGACACCATCGGCTTCGACCTGGTCGGCATGGTGGTGGACGACATCGTGGTGGTCGGCGCCGAGCCGCTGTACATGACCGACTACATCGCCTGCGGCAAGGTGGTCCCGGAGCGGATCGCCGACATCGTGCGGGGCATTGCCGCCGCCTGCCAGGTGGCCGGCACCGCCCTGGTCGGCGGCGAGACCGCCGAACACCCCGGCCTGCTCGGCGAGCAGGAGTACGACGTCGCCGGCGCGGCCACCGGCGTGGTTGAGGCGGACGCGCTGCTGGGCCCGGACCGGGTCAAGGACGGCGACGTGGTGATCGCCATGGCCTCCTCGGGCATCCACTCCAACGGCTACTCGCTGGTCCGCCGGGTGATCAACCATGCCGGCTGGGCGCTGGAACGGCAGGTCTCCGAGCTCGGCCGCACCCTCGGCGAGGAGCTGCTCGAGCCCACCCGCGTCTACGCCGCGGACTGCCTGGACCTGGCCCGCTTCCTGCCCGTGTCCGACGGCGCCGGCGTGCACGGCTTCAGCCACGTCACCGGCGGCGGACTGGCCGCGAACCTGGCCCGTGTGCTGCCCAAAGGCCTGATGGCCACGGTGGACCGCTCCACCTGGGAGCTGCCGCCGGTCTTCAAGCTCATCGCCGAACTGGGCGGCGTCCCGCAGCCGGACCTGGAACGTACGCTGAACCTGGGCGTGGGCATGGTCGCGATCGTGGACGCGGCCTCGGCCGACGCCGCGCTGGCCCGCCTGAACGACCGCGGCCTGCCCTCCTGGGTCATGGGGCGGGTCGGCGCCGTGGACACCTCCCTGGCCGGCCCGGACTTCGTCCAGGGTGCCAAGGGCGTGGACGGCGGCGCCGTTCACCTGGTCAACAGCTACGCCTGACCCCTCCCCTTCCATCGGCCGGCCCGCTCACGGCTTCCGCACCAGCGGGAAGGCCGTGGCCGGGCCGTTTCCCGGAGGGGCGTGGCACACTGGTGGCATGGGTGCGTATGTCGCCGTCGTCTTCGTGCAGCCGGTGGAAGCCGGCCTCATCTTCCCGCGCACCGCATGGCCGCTGCATATCACGCTGGCCAGGTTCGATACCAGGGAAAACGCCGACGTCGTCAGCGGCAGGATCGGCAGCGCACTGGCCGCGGGGCTGGGCTTCACGGTGCGGATCGGTCCGGACGCGCTCTTTGGGCGCAACGGCACCGTCCGGGTCTCGCTGGTGGAACCCCATCCCCGGCTGCAGGCGCTGCACGACGGCCTGCTGGATGCGCTCGGCCCCGGCGTCCATGTGCTGAGCCCGCAGCATATCCGGGCACATTTCCGGCCCCACGTCACCCAGACGGACACCCGGCTGCATCCGGGGGACACGATGGACGTGCGGCAGGCCGCCCTGGTGGACATGCGTCCCGGCGGGGACAGCAGGATCCGCAAAGTCCTGGCGGTATGGGAAGCTGCGCTTTCGTAGCGAAGCGGGCTTTGCAGGGCAATGCTAAGCATGCTTAGCTTGCCTTGCGGGCGGGACGGACCGCACCCGCCTCGGCAGACACCAGGAGGAATGATGACCGAACAGCTCACCACCCCCGAGCAGCTCCTCGGCTTCAAGCTGGGGGCCGCGCTCACCATGGAACGCGACGTGCTCAAGATGCTCGGCGCATTGGAGCAGGCGGCCCAGCACCGCCAGGTCAAGGAGTTGCTCATCGAGCACGCCGCGGAGACCCGGAAGCAGGTCAGCAACGTTGAACGCTGCCTCGAGGCACTCGAACTGACCGGGCAGGACCAGCCGTGCCCGGTCAGCAGGGCGATGGCAGAGGAGGGCAGGTCGGCCCTCGGCCGGACCGACAAGAGCCTGGTCGACGCGGTCATCCTTGCCGGAGCGCTGGCGACGGAACACTACGAGGTGGCGGTCTACGAAACGCTGATCACAATGGCCAGCGTGCTCGGCGCCAGGAAGGTGGTCGAACTGCTGGAGGAAAACCTCGGCCAGGAAGAATCGGCCCGGGACAAGGTCAAGAAGCTGGCCCTGCAGCTGGCCGAATCGGCCGCGGGCTAGCGACGCGGAGACGGGTCCGGCCAGCGGCGCGGCACCCGTCCGGTATGGGCCACGAGGCGGTCCAGCGCCGGAGCATCCGGCGGCACCGGGACGGCGTCATCGAAACCAGCCACGGCCCGCAGTTCCGGTGTCAGCTCGCCGAGTTCCAGGACTCGTTCGGCCAGCTCCGGCGGCGCGTCCAGGGGCCGTCCGGTGGCCGTGGCGAAGTCCCAGGCGTGGACCAGCAGTTCGTTGTTGATCATGCCGGCCAGGAACTTCTCCTGTTCCGGCGCGAGTGTTCCCTCCCGCAGCCGCCGGGTGAACGCTTCCAGCACCGGCTGGGCCAGGCGGGCCATCCGGTCCTCGGCCGTGCCGGCGGCCTCGGCCGCGGCGGTGATGCCGAGTTCGCTACCGGCGGCGGCCAGCGACCCGGCCAGGTGATCCAGCAGCGCCGCGACGTCGAAGTCCCGGCACGGCGTTCGCCGGGCCAGAGCCTCCGGGGGCAGGTCGCGCAGCACGCGCAGCAGCACCGCCAGCGAAGCATCGGCCAGGGCCGCCGCGTCCGCTTCCTGCAGCAGCCCGTCCCAGTGGTCCGGCCCGGGGTCCTTGCCGGAAGCCACCGCGAGCAGCCGCTGCAGGTACCAGTCCCAGCCCTCGGCATGCCCGGCGGCCTGCTCCTCGTCCAGCCCGGCGTGCACCAGGGTCAGCCGCGTGCCGCCCTCGACCGGCTCGAGCGTGATGGTCACCGTAGCCGACCCTTCGGGAACCTCGTCGCGGCCCTCCCAGCTCTGGGTCCAGGAAATCCGGCGGCCGGGCTCCAGCTCGAGCAGCCGGCCCACCGCGTGAAAGCCCGGCGCCACAGTCATCCGTGACTCTCCCCCGACCTCGACGGCGATCCGTCCGGCGATGATGTTCCACCGCCGCAGCCGTTCCGGCTCCGTGATCAGGGCGAAGGTCTGCTCCGGGTCCAGCGGCACGACCACTGTTTTTTCCACGTTCATGGCGGTTCTTCTTCTTTGTTTGCGTCCGTGCTGCCGGCGTAACCGCCGCCGGTGCCGCGGAGTGTCTTCCCGGCGGCTCGCGCATCGGCGACCAGCAAATCCAGTTCGCTGGTCCAGAAGGTGTCGATAATCCTGCGCAGTTCGGCAATTCCCGCCGGTTCCACCTGGTAGTAGCGGAACCTGCCCTCGCGGCGGGCCGAGACCAGCCCGGCCGACTGCAGGACGGCAAGGTGCTGCGAGATTGCCGGCCTGCTGACCTCGAACCTGGAGGCCAGCTCCTGTACCGTCTGTTCCCCCGAGGCCAGCAGCTGCAGCAGCTTCCTCCTGTTCGGCTCCGCGGCTGCCTCCATCGGGTCCATCACGTTAACATGTTAGTCGGCACTTACCTGTGAGGCAAGGGGCCTGCATCGCCCAAAGCCTCGCTTAAACACCACCGGCGGCGCGTCCCAAGGGGCGCGCCGCTGGCGGGAATGGCTCAAAGGATGACGGGACGGCCGGGGCGCGGGCCGCGGCCCGGGCGGCTAACCGATCCGGCGGGTGTCCTCGTCGTCGTCATCGTCATATTGATCCGCGTACTTGTCCTCGTATTCCGAGTAGTCCGCCTCGTACGGATCCTCGGAATACTGGCTCGAAGCATGGCTCTTCGCAGCGCCGAGTTCGCGCTGGAGTGCGGAATAGTCGGTAGCCGGGCTGAAGTACTTCATGTCCCGGGCCTGCCTAGTCGCTTTTGCCTTCTGACGGCCGCGCCCCATGGCGTGACCCCCTTTTGTACGTCGATCCGGAGGTGGTCGCACGCCTGAACGCACGAGGCCCCGGAATATTGATCAGTTCTGTCGTACCTATAGGGTACATGTTTTCCAACCAACACGCGCCGCGCTCTGTTCCCATTGCGTCCCATGGCGGCCGGTCTCCGCCGGTCCCCGGCCCCTGCCGCCGCCCGCACCGCCGGGTGCAGGCGGTACGGGGGCGGCCGCGCCCCGCGGAAAACCTGCGTCCGCAGGCCGGAGTTGGCTAAAGTCGAGGTGGAGTACGAACCCGGCCGGCATCCCGGTACCGATCCCAGGAAGGTAATTTCCCCATGAGCGAACAGTCCGGAACGGCCGGCGGAGGCGGCACGCCCGAAGGTACCTCCGGGGCTGCCCGGCACCCGGGGACGGCCCCGGCGGACAGTCCCGCACCGGAGCAGGTACCGGGCACGGCGCTGCCGGAGGGGCGGACCCCGCCGTCGCAATGGACACC
>NZ_JBHTML010000200.1:0-6913 GCF_042679445.1 Arthrobacter sp. GCM10027362 | reverse complement strand
CCGGGCGGACTGGCTGCGGGCCCGGGGCATTGCCGAACCGGAAGCCGCGGCGCGGGGCCGGCTGCTCGCGGCCGCCGTGCACGGCCTGCTCTACGATTTCGTGGTCACCGGGCAGCGGCAGGAAGCCACCGCGGCCTTCGAGGCGCTGCTGGACTCCTTCCTGGCCGGGCTCGAGCCGCCCCGGCCGTAAGCCGTCCGGCCCCACCGGCCGGCCGCGAAGGGTATTCTTCAACGGCCAACGCGGGAATACTTGACCCATGAGCCTGTTCCGAACCAAGTCGATTGAGCAGTCCATCGCGGACGCGGACGAGCCGGGCCATCAGCTCAAGCGCACGCTGAGTACCTTCGACCTGATGATCCTGGGCGTGGCGGTCGCGGTGGGCGCCGGCATCTTTTCCGTGGGGGCGAAGGCCGCCGCCAGCTATGCCGGTCCGGCCGTGACCCTGTCCTTCGTGCTGGCCGCCATCACCTGCGCGCTGGCCATCATGTGCTACGCCGAGTTCGCCTCCACCATTCCGGTGGCGGGCAGTGCCTACACCTACACGTATGCCACTGCCGGCGAGCTGCTGGCCTGGATCATCGGCTGGGACCTGATCCTCGAATTGCTCACGGCCGGGGCCGTCATCGCCAAGTACTGGGGGATCTACCTCAGCAACGTCTTCTCCCTGTTCAACCTGGACGTGCCCTCGACGGTCAGCCTCCTGGGCCTGCAAATGACCTGGGGTCCATTCCTGATCGTCGCCATCTTCACCACGCTGCTGGTGCTGGGCACCGAGCTTTCGGCCCGGGTGAACAACGTCTTCACGGTGATCAAGGTCGGCATCGTCCTGTTCGTCATCGTGGTCGGCTTCCTGTACGTGCGGCCGGAAAACTACACGCCCTTCGTCCCCGCATCCGTCCCCACCGGCGGCAGCGGCGGGGGCAGCGTCTGGACCCAGTCGCTCTTCTCCTTCCTCAGCGGCGCCGAACCGGCGCAGTACGGGGCCCTGGGCATTTTGGCCGGGGCGGCGCTGGTGTTCTTTGCGTTCATCGGCTTCGACGTCGTCGCCACCAGCGCCGAGGAAGTGCGCAGCCCGCAGAAGACGCTGCCGCGGGGCATTTTCGGCGGCCTGATCATCGTGACCATCCTGTACATCCTGGTTACCCTGGCACTGACCGGCATGGTTTCCTACCGGGACCTGGCCGCGGCCGAGAACCCCTCGCTGGCCACCGCGTTCATTGACGTCGGCGCCAACTGGGCGGCCCAGGTCATTTCGGTGGGCATCCTGATCGGTCTGACCACGGTGATCATGGTCCTGCTGCTCGGGCTGGCGCGCGTGGTCTTCGCGATGAGCCGCGACGGCCTGCTGCCGCGCTGGCTGAGCCACACCACCGAGCACCACAAGACGCCGGCGCGCGTGCAGATCCTCTCCGGCGTGCTGGTGGCGGTCCTGGCCGGGTTCACCAACGTGGACGTGCTGGAGGAGATGATCAACATCGGCACGCTCTCGGCCTTCGTGCTGGTCAGCATCGGCGTCGTCGTGCTGCGGAAGAAGCGGCCGGACCTGCCGCGCGCCTTCCGGGTGCCGGGCTCGCCGGTGGTGCCCGTCCTGGCCGCGGTGCTGTGCTTCTGGCTGATGCTGAACCTGACCACGCTCACCTGGCTGCGCTTCGCCATCTGGCTCATCATCGGGCTGGTGATCTACTTCGCCTACGGCCGCGGGCATTCGCGGCTGAACCACCCGGAACTGATTACGCTGGAGCACCAGCGCGAGGAACAGCACCGGCTGGAGCACGAGCGGCGGGTGCACGAGCGCGGCGAGCACCGGCACCACGGTTCCGGATAACCGGAACGGCAACAGCCGGGGCGCGGCGGGGAAACCGCGGACCCGGGCCTCTTCGCCTACGCTGGAACCGTGACGGATAACATCCCTTTGAATGAAGAACAGACCAGGCGGGTTGTCGAGCTGGCCATGGACCTGGCCCGCGAGGGCAGGACCGGAGAGCTGGCCGAATTTCTCGACCACGGATTGCAGCCGGACCTGGCCGATGCGGGCGGCAACACCCTGTTGATGCTGGCCGCCTACCACGGGCATGAAGAGACCGTGGGCATGCTGCTGGAACGCGGCGCCAATCCCAATATCCGCAATGGCCGCGACCAGACCCCGATTGCCGGGGCACTGTTCAAAGGCGAAGACGCGGTGGTGGCCAGGCTCCTCGCGGCCGGGGCCGAGCTGGACACAGGTACGCCGACCGCGCGCGAAGCGGCCGCGATGTTCGGCCGGGAGCACCTGCTCGGGAAATGAGAATTGCCCGGGGCCGGCCGCAGGGGCCGGTCCCGGGCAATTCCTTAACCGTTAGACGGCAATTCCTTAACCGTTAGACGGAGTCGGAGTTCACGTCTACCTTGGAGAGCTTCTCGGCACGCAGGGCCTCGATCGCCTTGCGCACGCCTTCGCCGTAGGCCGGGTCGGCCTTCGTGCAGTTGGCGATGTGCCGCTCGATCGTGGCCTGGGAGGCCCCGTCGATGGCGCGGGCGGTGTTCTCGAAGAGCACCTGCTGCTGCTCGGCGGTCATCTTCTCGCGGAAGAGGATGCCGGCCTGCTCGAAGTAGTTGTCGTCGTCCTCGCGGTAGTCGAACCGGTCGGCGACTGCGCCCACGCCCAGCTGCGGCTCGCGGTAGGCCGGCTGCTCTTCCCAGCGGCCGTAGGAGTTCGGGTTGATGCCGGGGGTCGCACCCTGGTTGCCGTCGATGCGCATGGCGCCGTCGCGGTGGAAGGAGTTCACGACCCTGGCCCCGCGCGGGTAGTTCACCGGGATCTGGTGGTGGTTCACACCCAGGCGGTAGCGCTGGGCGTCGCCGTAGGAGAACAGGCGGCCCTGCAGCATCCGGTCCGGGGAGAAGCTGATGCCCGGCACGACGTTGGCCGGCGAGAAAGCGGCCTGCTCGACGTCGGCGAAGTAGTTCTCCGGATTGCGGTTGAGCTCGAACTCGCCCACCTCGATCAGCGGGTAGTCCTTCTTGGACCAGACCTTGGTCAGGTCGAACGGGTGGTACTTGTACGCGGCCGCATCGGCTTCCGGCATGACCTGCACGAAGAGCGTCCACTTGGGGAAGTCGCCGCGCTCGATCGCCTCGAACAGGTCGCGCTGGTGCGACTCGCGGTCCTCGCCCACCAGCTTGGCAGCCTCTTCGTCGGTGAGGTTCTTGATGCCCTGCTGGGTGCGGAAGTGGAACTTGACCCAGTACCGCTCGCCGGTCTCGTTGTAGAAGCTGTAGGTGTGCGAGCCGAAGCCGTGCATGTGGCGGTAGGAGGCCGGGATGCCGCGGTCCGACATCACGATGGTGACCTGGTGCAGGGCCTCGGGCAGGTTGGTCCAGAAGTCCCAGTTGTTCTCGGCGCTGCGCAGGTTGGTGCGCGGGTCGCGCTTGACGGCATGGTTGAGGTCGGGGAACTTCAGCGGGTCGCGGAAGAAGAACACCGGGGTGTTGTTGCCCACCACGTCCCAGTTGCCCTCTTCGGTGTAGAACTTCACCGCGAAGCCGCGGATGTCGCGCTCGGCGTCGGCCGCGCCGCGCTCGCCGGCCACCGTGGAGAACCGGACGAACATCTCGGTCTGCTTGCCGATCTCGGAGAAGATCTTGGCGCTGGTGTACTTGGTGATGTCGTGCGTGACCGTGAAGGTGCCGAAGGCGCCGGAACCCTTGGCGTGCATGCGGCGCTCGGGGATGACCTCGCGGTCGAAGTGCGCCAGCTTCTCCAGGAACCAGACGTCCTGCAGCAGCATCGGGCCGCGCGGTCCGGCCGTCAGGCTGTTCTGGTTCTCGGCCACGGGCGCGCCGGCGACGGTGGTCAACGGCTTGGTGTTATCAGCCATCTTCTTCTTTCTGTGGTCGGGTTAGTGGTTGCGGGAGGATCCGGCTGGGGATTGTGCGGCGGCCCGGCAGTCGGCGCAGATGCCCTGGTAGAGCACCTCCGCCACCTGGATGGTCATGCCGTGCGTGTCGGACGGGGTCAGACAGGGGGCATGGCCCACCGCGCAGTCCACATCCTCGATCCGCCCGCAGGAGGTGCACACCGCATGGTGGTGGTTGTCCGCCACCCGGGTTTCGTAGCGGGCCGGGCTGTGCGGGACCTCGATCCGGCGCAGCAGCCCGGACTCGGTCAGGTCCGACAGCACCACGTAGACGGACTGCACGGTGATTCCCGGCAGTTCCGCCCGGACGGTGCCGGCGACCTCCTCCGCCACGGCGTGCGGTGCGTGTTCGACGGCGTCCAGCACGGCCAGGCGCTGCCGGGTGACCCGGCGCCCGTGCTCATGCAGGCGCGCAGCCCAGCGGGCCTCGCGCGCTCTGCGCTCCGTAGTGGGTACTGTCGAACTCATGTGGCCATGTAACCATATAATTATGAGTAATTCATAATAAGGCGGGATTATTTTTTGGCGTGTCGCGCCGGCAGGAGGTCGGCCCGCCCGGCGCGGACGGAAGGGGCGGATGTGCACATTGGCGGCAGGACGCGGCGCCTGAGCGTTGACGGCTTCGAGTTCGGAATCGAGACCCGGGGAGCGGGGGCTGATGAGTTCGCGCTGGTGCACGGGATCGGCATGTCCCCCCGGTACTTCGACCCGCTGGTGCGCGAGCTGGCGCCTTCGGCCAAGGTGCATGCCCTGCACCTGCCCGGCTTCGGCCGGACCCGGCGTCCGCGCCGGTCCTTGTCGATGCAGGACTTCGGCCGCCTTTCCGCGCAGGCGCTGCGCGGACTGGGGGCGGGCCCGGCCATCGTGGTCGGGCACTCCATGGGCTGCCAGGTCGCCGTCGAAATGGCGTTGGCCGACCCTGCCGCCGTCCGCGCGCTGGTCCTGCTCGGACCCACCACCAACCGCCGGGAGCGCAGCGCCTGGCGGTTGGGGCTGCGGCTGGCCCAGGACACCCTCCGGGAACCGCCCGGGGCGAACTGGACGGTCTTCAGCGACTACGCCCGCTGCGGGCCGCGCTGGTACTTCGCCACCGTGCCGCACATGATCGGGCACCGGCTCGAGGAGCGGCTGCCGCTGGTCGGCGTGCCGGTGCTGCTGCTCCGGGGCGAACACGATCCGATTGCCCCGGGCTCCTGGCTGGCCGAACTGCTGGCTGCCGGCGGCAGCGCGGCCGCGGCCGAGGTCCCGGGGGCTCCCCATGTGGTGATGTACCGGAGCCCGCAGACGGTCGCCCGGCACTGCCTGGACCTGGCGGTCAGGCCATGAGGACCCCGGGACGCGCCGCCGCCCGGCTGCTGGCCCGCGGCTGGTGGTGGCTGCTGGATTACCGCTACGCGGCCTGGTGGCAGCTGCACGGCCTGCTTTTCCGGGCCGACCCGTCACCCTACCTGCAGGCTCCGCGCGGGAACCGGCCGGTGCTGCTGATCCCCGGGGTGTACGAGAACTGGCAGTTCATGCACCGGATTGCCCGCCGGCTGCACGAGGCCGGCTATCCGGTGCACGTGGTCAAGCCGTTGGGCTACAACCGGGGCGAGCTGGGCCGCATGGCAGCCCTGGTCGCCGGCTACCTGCAGGAGGCGGACCTGCGGGAGGTGACCATCGTGGCGCACAGCAAGGGCGGGCTGGTCGGCAAGCGGGCGATGATCCTGCCGGCCTCGGCCGGACGGATCCGGCACATGGTGGCCGTGAACACCCCGTTCTCCGGTTCCGTCTACGCCCGGCTTTTCCTGGTCCCGAGCATCCGCGCATTCTCGCCGCGCGACCGCAGCCTGCGCGCGCTGGCCGCGGACCTGTCCGTCAACCACCGGATCACCTCCGTCTACAGCGCCTTCGACCCGCACATTCCCGGCGGCAGCCATCTGCCGGGGGCCCGGAACATCAGGCTGGAGGCGGCGGGGCATTTCCGCGTGCTGGACGATGCCCGGCTGCCCGGGATCCTGCTGCGGGTCCTGGCCGGACCGGCTGCCCCGGACTAGCTCGCTGCCCGGCGCAGGCAGCTTGCGTAGACTCGGCTCATGCCCCAACTGCTTGCCGACATCACGCCGCTGAAGGAGAGCCCGGACTTCCGGCGCATGTGGATCGGCACCTCGCTCTCGTCCGTCGGCGCCCAGTTGACGCTGGTGGCGGTGAGCCTGCAGGTCTACCAGTTGACCGGCTCGACGCTGGCCGTGGGCGCCATCGGCGTGGTCGGCCTGGTCCCGCTGGTACTGGCCGGACTCTACGGCGGTGCGATGGTCGATGCGCACGACCGCCGCAAGGTGGCGCTGTATTCGGGCCTGGTGCTCTGGGGGTGCAGTGCCGCCTTCGCCCTCCACGCGTGGCTGGGACTGCGCGAGGTATGGCTGCTCTACCTGCTCATTGCCGTGCATTCGGCGGCGGCCGGGATCAACCAGCCGGCCCGCAGCGCGATCGTGCCGCGGCTGGTCCGGCAGGAGTCCCTGCCGGCGGCCAATGCGCTGACCATGATGACCTTCGGCCTGGGCATGACCCTCGGCCCGCTGCTGGCCGGCGTGCTCGTGGCCGGTGCCGGCTTCGGCTGGACCTACACCATCGACGTGCTGACCTTCACCGCCGCGATCTGGGCCCTGTTCAAGCTCCCGCCCGTGCCGCCCGAGGGCGAGGTCCGCCGGGCAGGACTGCACTCGGTCCTGGAGGGCCTGCGGTTCCTGCGCACCCGGCCGAACGTGCGGATGACCTTCCTGGCCGACCTGGCCGCGATGATCATGGCGCAGCCGCGGGCGCTGATGCCCGCCATCGGGGCGGTCATTATCGGCGGCGGCGAGGCGACCGCCGGCATCCTGCTCGCCGCGGTGGCGGCAGGCGCGTTCCTGGCCGCGCTTTTCTCCGGCCCGGTCGGCCGGATCCACCGCCAGGGCCTGGCCGTGCTGGTCTGCGTGGCGATCTGGGGCGCCGCCGTCGCCGGGTTCGGGGCCGTCGTCGTACTGGCCGGCAAAGA
>NZ_JBHTML010000199.1:0-6918 GCF_042679445.1 Arthrobacter sp. GCM10027362 | reverse complement strand
GCTGCCGGTACACCCGCTCGACGAGCCCGCCGGGGGTGGCCAGTTCGCCGCCGCGCTCGGTGACCAGGCCCGGCTCGTCCAGCTGGACCCACTCGGCGCCGGCCGCGGACAGGTTGGCGAGGATGCCGGCATAGGCGGCCACGGCGTCGTCGATCAGGGACAGCGGATCGAAGCCCGCCGGAGCCCCGGCCTCGGCCTTGGCCAGCAGCAGGTAGGTCACCGGGCCCACCAGGACCGGGCGCAGCACCGCGCCGCGCCCGCGCTGCCGGCCAATGATGCCGGCCAGCCGGTGGGCGACGGCGGCAAACGGGGTTCCGGGGCCGATCTCGGGGACCAGGTAGTGGTAGTTGGTGTCGAACCATTTCGTCAGCTCCAGCGGCGGCCGCTGTCCGTCGCCGCGGGCCAGGGTGAAGTACCCGGCGGTGTCCACGGAGCCGTCTTCGGCGGCGAGGTCGGCGAACCGGGCCGGCAGCGCGCCGAGCGCCGCGGTGGCATCCAGCACCTGGTCGTAGAGGGCAAAGTCCGCCGGGATGGAGGAATCGGCGGCGTCCAGCCCGAGCGCGGCCAGGCGCTCCACGGTGCGGTCCTGCAGTTCCTCGGCGGCCCGGTCCAGGCCGGCCTCGTCCAGGGCGCCGGCCCAGTAGGCCTCCAGGGCCTTCTTCAGTTCGCGCTGCGGGCCGATGCGCGGGTAGCCCAGGATGGTGGCGGCGGGGAAGGTGTGCGTGGTGCTCATGGTGTTCTCCTGATGGAAGTGGGGGTTGCGGTTCCGGCCCGGGTCAGGCCGGGACGGAAGAGGACAGGGTGCGCGCGGCCGGCAGGCCGACCGCCTCGATGACCTCGATCGAGGCGCGCGGGTCGTTGAAGGTATACAGGTGCAGTCCGGGGGCCCCGGCGTCGAAGGCGGCCCGGGCCAGCCCGGCCGCAGCCTTGACCCCGATCCGCTGCCGTTCGGCGTCGTCCGAGGCCGTCTCCAGCCGGTGCAGCAGCGCCGCGTCCGGGCGGACGCCGGTCATCACGGCCAGCCGTTCCAGCCGGCGGACGCTGGACATCGGGATCACCCCCGGGATGATCGGCATGGTCACCCCGGCGGCGCGGGCCGCCGCGACCAGGCGCACGTAGTGCTCCGGGTCGAAGTACACCTGGGTGATGGCAAAATCGGCGCCGGAACGCTCCTTGGACACCAGCACCTCGACGTCGTGCTGGAACGAGGGTGACTCCGGATGCCGGTTCGGGTACGCGGCCACGCCCACCGCCAGCCGGCCGCCGGCCAGCGTGGCGCCGTGGCCGGCCTCGACCTGGCGGATCAGTTCCACCAGGTAGCGGGCAAAGGGCAGCTCGCCGCGGAACGCTTCCGGATCCCGGGGCAGGTCCCCGCGCATGGCCAGCACGCCCCGGACCCCCAGCCCCACAATCTGGCGCACCAGCAGGTCCAGGCTTGCCCGGGTCTCCCCCACGCAGGTCAGGTGGGCCAGCGGGCGCAGCCGGGTATTGCGCACCAGGTGCTCGATCAGCCGGATCGAGGCCCGGCGCCGGGCCGGCGTCCCGCTGTAGGTCACGGACACATAGTCCGGGTTGGTGGCCTCGAGTTCGGCAATGGCGCGCAGCACCGGCGCCTCGGCCTCCGGGCCGGCCGGCGGATACAGCTCATAGGACAACGACGGTGGTGCCGCCGCCCGTGGTGTCAAGGTCATTTCCACTCCTCGGTTCGTCCGAGGGAGTGCACCAGCGGGTGGCCCGGGAACCAACGGGATTCCCGGGCCGCGGCACAAGGCTCGGGGTGGGTCCGCTGGTGCGTCTCCATCGGTTCTGGCAGTAGCACCGTTCCGGCCTGTCCCTCCGGCGGAGGGGCAGGCGGATGGTTGCTGCGGCGTCAACAAGCCAGATCTCTCGGCCGCTCTTGATGGTTGGTGGGACCACCCTAAGGCCACGGCGGCAGCGGGCGGCAAATACCGGCGGAACCTGGCCGCAACATGACGATTTCTGCCGACTGCGTCGTCATGAAGCGGGCCGGACAGGTCATATGACGCCCCGCTTCCCCAAAACACATATTCGGGCCGTTCCCGGACGCATTCATTCACATTTCCGCGCCCTGGCGCACGGTGTCCCAGACTGTATAGCCAGGTCATGAGCGTCAGCAGAGGACCAAAGGACCGGATGCCCCGGCTTGCTGACCGGCAACCCTCCTCCGCGGCGGGGTGCCCCGGGTGAAGACCAGGCCGCCGGCGGACCCGCCGGCGGCAAGCGCGGGCGCCACCGCCGTTCCGAGGAATGCCTCCGGACAATGCCGTGGGCCCTGATTCGTAAGGAGCCGTACCGATGAGCAATTCGTGGTCGTTTGAAACCCGCCAGATCCACGCAGGACAGCCCGCCGACGCCGCCACCGGGGCCCGGGCACTGCCCATCTACCAGACCAGCTCGTTCGTCTTCCCCAGCGCCGAAAGCGCGGCGAACCGCTTTGCCCTCGCCGAACTGGCCCCCATCTATACGCGCATCGGCAACCCCACCCAGGAAGCGGTGGAAACCCGCATCGCCAGCCTGGAGGGGGGCCTCGCTGCCCTGCTGCTGTCCTCGGGACAGGCCGCGGAAACCTTCGCGGTCCTGAACATCGCCGAGGCCGGCGACCATATTGTGGCCAGCCCGAGCCTGTACGGCGGCACGTTCAACCTTTTCGCCCACACGCTCGGAAAATTCGGCATCGAGGTCACGTTCGTCGCGGATCCGGACAACCTGGACGACTGGCGCCGCGCGGTCCGGCCCAACACCAAGCTGTTCTTCGGCGAAGTGGTGGCCAACCCCCGGCAGGATGTGCTGGACCTGGAGGGCGTCAGCGCCGTGGCCCACGAAGCGGGAGTGCCGCTGATCGTGGACAACACCCTGGCCACCCCATACCTGATCCGCCCGCTGGA
The DNA here is from genome assembly GCF_042679445.1 of Arthrobacter sp. GCM10027362. Classification (NCBI taxonomy): domain Bacteria; kingdom Bacillati; phylum Actinomycetota; class Actinomycetes; order Micrococcales; family Micrococcaceae; genus Arthrobacter; species Arthrobacter sp. GCM10027362. The sequence goes on along the minus strand of NZ_JBHTML010000199.1, from coordinate 4,012 downwards.
ATGGGGCGCCGACGTCGTCGTGCATTCGGCCACCAAGTACCTGGGCGGCCACGGCAACGCCATCGCCGGCGTGATTGTCGACGGCGGCACCTTCGACTATACGAAGGACCCCGCCAGGTTCCCCGGGTTCAACACCCCCGACCCCACCTACAACGGGCTCGTTTACGGCCGCGACCTGGGCGAGGGCGGGGCGCTGGGCGCCAACCTGTCCTACATCCTCAAGGCCCGGGTCCAGCTGCTGCGCGACCTCGGTGCGGCGGCGGCACCGTTCAACGCCTTCCTGGTCGCCCAGGGCCTGGAGACCCTCAGCCTGCGGATGGAGCGGCATGTCGCCAACGCCCGGGCCGTCGCCGAGTGGCTCGAGTGCCACGACGACGTCGAATCGGTGGCCTACGCCGGCCTGCCCTCCAGCCCCTGGTTCGGGCGCGGGCAGAAGTACGGCCCCCGCGGCACCGGTGCCGTGGTCGCCTTCCGCCTCAGGGGCGGGGCCGAGGCAGGCAAGCGGTTCGTGGACGGGCTGGAGCTCCACTCCCATGTGGCGAACATCGGGGACGTCCGTTCCCTGGTCATCCACCCCGCTTCCACGACGCACAGCCAGCTTTCACCGCAGCAGCAGGAAGCAGCCGGCGTCACCCCGGGCCTGGTGCGGCTGTCGGTGGGCCTCGAGCACATCGACGACATCCTCGCCGACCTCGACGCCGGATTCCGCGCCGCCAAGGCAGCATCATGACGGCCGTGGCCGGCACCTCGGTCGAGGCCCTGCTGGGCGACCTGGCCGCCATCGTCGGGGAAGCGAACGTGCTGACCGACCCCGGCCTGACGGAAGGCTACCGCCGGGACATGCAGCCCCTGGCCGGGGCCGGGACACCCCTGGCGGTGGTCCGGCCCTCTTCCACCGCCGAAGTCGCAGCCGTCGTGAAGGCCTGCGCCGGGGCGGGGGTTCCCATCGTTCCCCGCGGCGCGGGCTCGGGCCTGACCGGGGCTGCCAACGCCGTTGACGGCGCCGTCACCATCTCCTTCACCCGCATGAACGCCAAGCCGGTAATCGACCGGGATGCACGCCTGGCCATCGTCCAGCCCGGCGTCGTCACCCTGGACCTGAAGAAGGCGGCTGAGGAACAGGGCCTGTTTTATGCGCCCGACCCCACCTCCAACGACTGGTGCACCATCGGCGGCAACCTGGCCAACGGGTCGGGCGGTCCCTGCGGCTCCAAATACGGAGTGACCGCAGACAGCGTCCTGGGCCTGGAAGTGGTGCTGGCCGGCGGCGAGATCCTGAGGACCGGCCGCACGACCCTCAAGGATGTGTCCGGCTACGACCTTAACCGGCTCTTCGTCGGCTCCGAGGGGACGCTGGGCCTGATCACCGAGGCGACCCTGTCCCTGCAGAAGAAGCCCCCGGCGCCACGCACCGCCGTCGCCGCCTTCCCCACCCCCGAGGCGGCCGGCCGGAGCGTGACCGGGTTCCTGGCCACCGGCCACCGGCTGAGTCTGCTCGAAATCATGGACGGCCCCTGCATCGGGGCGGTTGAAAGGTATCTGGGCAGCCCCATCCTCGGCGATGACGCTCCTGCTCCGGGCGCCGTGCTCTATGCCCAGAGCGACGCCGGGCACTCCCGGGAACTGGAAGCCTTCGAGGAACTCTGCCTGGGGAACGGGGCGGTTTTTACCTATGCCACCGATGATCCCTCCGAGGGGGAACTGTTCATGCAGTACTGGCACAGCCTTGAGCCGGCGCTGGAAGCCATGGGCACCTGGATCCTGCATGAAGTGACCGTTCTCCCCCGGCACATCTCCAGGCTGATCGGCAAGGCGGCCGAGATCGCCGAGGATACCGGTCTGTTCATCGGCGTCCACGGACATGCTGCCGACGGCACCCTCCACCCCATGATCGTGTTCAACCCGGGAAACGAGGACGAGCGCGGCCGTGCCCGGGCTGCCTACGACCTGGTTCTGCAGGCGGCAATTGGGCTGGGCGGCCCGGTTTCCGGAGAGCACGGAATCGGGCGGATGAAGGCCCGGCACCTGGGTGAGGAGATCGGGGAAACCGGGCTGGCTGTCCACCGGGCCATCAAAAAGGCACTCGACCCGCAAGGGATTCTGAATCCCGGATCCATGTTCCAGCCCGCCGGCTAGGCCCGGCTAGGCCCGGCCCGGCCGGGCCTGGCCGGCGCCGACGTCGACCGGCAGGTGCAGCGGGCCGCGCAGGATCGGGCTGGGCCGGTACGGCGGCGGGTCCTCGGCCAGCCGCGGGTCGGGCACCCGGCGGGCGAACCCGGTCAGGGCCACCTGCGTCTCCAGCCGGGCCAGCGGGGCACCGAAGCACAAATGGATGCCGCTGCCGAAGCCCAGGTGCCGGTTGTGCCGCCGGTCCGGGATGAACCGGTCCGGCTCGGCCACGTGGCCCGGATCGCGGTTGGCGGCGGCGAGCACCAGCGTGACCGGGGAGCCGGCGGGGATCCTGGTTCCGGCGATATCGATATCGTCCAGGGCCGTCCGGATGGGCACAAAGTGCACGGGCGGTTCGTAGCGCAGCAGTTCCTCGGTCATCGGGATGACCAGGTCCGGGTCCCGGCGCAGCCGCTCGAGGGCGTCGGGATGGCGCAGCAGGGTCAGCACGCCGTTTGCGATGAGGTTGACGGTGGTTTCGTGCCCGGCAATGAGCAGCAGCAGGCCGGTGCTCGCCAACTGCCCGGTGGACAGCCTCCCCTCGGGTCCGTCGTCGGCGGCCATTGCCGAGAGCAGGTCATCGCCCGGCGCCTGCCGGTGCCGCTCCACCAGGTCCGAGATGAAGTTGAACAGCTCCCTGCCTGCCTCTTCCCGCTTCTGCTGCTGCACCTGCGGATCCACGCCGGGATTGATGGCCTCCAGCGCCATGTCCACCCATTTGCGGAACCGCGGCCGGTCCTCGGGCGGAACGCCGAGCAGCTCGCAGATCACCGAGACCGGGAACGGGTACGCCAACTCGTCCACGACGTCGATCCGGGCCTTGCCCGCCATGTCGTCGATCAGCCCGCCGACGATCTCGGCCATCCGGGGTTCCAGGCCCGCGACCCGCCACGGCGCGTGCGGCGGCCCGAAGTGCCGCATCGCCAGGCGCCGCTGCCGGTCGTGCTCGGGCGGGTCCATCATCAGGAAACTCGGTGGCATGCCCTCGGACCGCTGCTGCTCCACGGCAGCGGAAAACTGCGGATTGTGGCTCGGATCCGAGCTCAGCCGCGGATCGTGCAGCAGCGCGAGAATCTCCGGATAGGTGCTGACCAGGTAGGATCCGTCCGCCTGGCGGCTCACCGGGGTGCGGCGGAGCTCGGCGTAGAGCGGGTAGGGATCGGCCCGGTGGGAATAGTCCAGGATCTGCTCCCAGACGGTGGGCTCGGCCATGGCGGCGGCTCCTTGATCGGTGGGACGGCGGCGGCACGGAACCCCGCCGGGACCGGCTTCGGCTGCGCCGGTCCGTCGATCTGGCGGAAGGACGGCGGAAACGCCGCCCCCTGCTCGATCAGCGGCTCGTAGAAGTCCAGCCACTTGTTCTGGTTGAAGGCCACGGCCGCCACAATCCGGCCCCGGCAGCCGTAGACCGCCAGGAAGCGGCGCTGCTCCACCGAGCCCTGGGCCACCACCACCTCGTCGGCCAGCGACGGCACGCCGACGCTCTTGATTTGGTGCCCGAACTGCACCGACCAGAACTTCGGCACCGCCAGGTGCGGCTGCAGCCCGGCCGGCCCGCCGGCCATGTTGTGCGCCGCGACCCCGGCCTGGGACACGGCGTCGCCCCAGTGCTCCAGCACCAGGAACCGGTTGCCGAACAGCGGCTGCGGGGCACAGGAAACATCCCCGGCGACGAAAATGTCCTCGACCACCTGCCCGTCCGCGTCCAGGGCGCGGCAGCCGGTGTCGCAGGCCACGCCCCAGGGACCGGCGGCCAGCGGGGAGCCCGCCAGCCATTCGACATTGGGGACCCCGCCGAGCGCGACGACGGCGACCTCCGCCTCCAGCGCGGTGCCGTCGGCCA
>NZ_JBHTML010000198.1:0-6946 GCF_042679445.1 Arthrobacter sp. GCM10027362 | reverse complement strand
TCTGTGCTGCCGGTGCCGGCCGGCGTGGACCTGGTGGCGGCGGCGGCCCTGCCCGAGGTGGCCGCCACGGTGTTCTCCAATCTGTTCATGGCCGCCGGCGTGCAGGCCGGCGAGAGCGTGCTGATCCACGGGGCGGCCGGCGGCATCGGCACCATGGCCGTGCAGCTGGTGCGCGCCTTCGGCGCGGTGCCCCTGGTGACCGCCGGCAGCCGGGCCAAACTCGACGTCGTCCGCGCCCTGGGCGCGGAGGTGCTGATCAACTACCGCGAGGAGGACTTCGTGGCCCGGGTCAAGGAAGCCACCGGCGGCCGCGGTGCGGATGTGATCCTCGATGTGGTCGGTGCCAAGTACCTGGCGCGCAATATCGACGCGCTGGCCACCGCCGGCCGGCTGGTGGTGATCGGGCTGCAGGGCGGGGCCAGGGCGGAACTGAACCTGGGCCAGCTGATGGCCAAGCGGGGCGCCATCATTGCCACCACGCTGCGGGCCCGGCCGGCGGAGGAGAAGGCCGCGATTATGCGGGCGGTGGCCGAGCATGTCTGGCCGCTGCTGGCATCCGGCGAGGTCGCGGCGCAGGTGGACCGGACGTTCCCGCTGGCCGCGGCGGCTGCCGCGCACGAATACTTCGATTCCGGGGACCACGTGGGCAAGGTCCTGCTGACCGTGTCCTGACCCTCCTGCGGACGGTTGCCGCCGGGCGCTATGTAACGGACTGCACGGCGCTGCTAGTGTGCTGTCCATACACAACCGGCCCCCTTTTCTCAAGAGATTTTCGGGAGATTTCCAGGGGACCCTGGCGAAAGGGTATAAGCGACATGTCACAGCAACGCCCGGTCCGGCCGGGACCCGGGGACCCGCACGACGTCCTGGTCCAGGACCCGAACCTGCCCCCCGTGGCCGTGGACCCGCAGCAGCTGGCCGAGCAGGAACGCAGGTGGCCGCCGGCAAAGATCATCCTCTGGGCCGGGATCGCCCTGCTCGGCGCGGTGGCCTGGAGCATTATCGCCTTCGTCCGGGGCGAAACCATCAATGCCATCTGGTTCGTGTTCGCAGCGGTCTGCACCTACATGATCGCCTACCGCTTCTACTCCAAGTTCATCGAGAACAAGATCACCAAGCCCAACGACCTGCGGGCGACCCCGGCCGAATACAAGGCGGACGGCAAGGACTACTCGGTGACCGACCGCCGGGTGCTCTACGGGCACCACTTCGCGGCCATTGCCGGCGCCGGGCCCCTGGTGGGGCCGGTCCTGGCCGCCCAGATGGGCTACCTGCCGGGCACCATCTGGATCATCGTCGGCGTGGTCCTGGCCGGGGCGGTGCAGGACTACCTGGTCCTGTTCTTCTCCATGCGCCGCGGCGGCCGGTCGCTGGGCCAGATGGCCCGCGAGGAGCTGGGAGTGATCGGCGGTACGGCGGCGCTGATCGCGACCCTGGCCATCATGGTCATCATCGTGGCGATCCTGGCCCTGGTGGTGGTCAACGCGCTCGGCGAGTCCCCGTGGGGGGTCTTCTCGGTGGCCATGACCATCCCGATCGCCCTGTTCATGGGCGTCTACCTGCGCTTCCTGCGCCCGGGCAAGGTCAGCGAGGTCTCCCTCATCGGCTTCATCCTGCTGCTGGCCGCAATCGCCGGCGGCGGACTGATCGCCGAAACCGGCTGGGGCCAGGCGGTCTTCACGCTGGACCGCACCACCATCGCCTGGGGCATCATCATCTACGGCTTCATCGCCGCCGTGCTGCCGGTGTGGCTGCTGCTGGCCCCGCGCGACTACCTGTCCACCTTCATGAAGATCGGCACCATCCTGATGCTGGCGGTGGCCATCGTGGTGGTCCGCCCCGAAATCAACGTGCCGGCGTTCAGCGAATTCGCCGGCCGCGCCGACGGGCCGGTGGTTCCCGGCACGCTCTTCCCGTTCCTGTTCGTGACCATCGCCTGCGGCGCGCTCTCCGGCTTCCATGCGCTGATTTCCTCCGGCACCACCCCGAAGATGGTACACAAGGAGCGGCAGACGCGCTTTATCGGCTACGGCGGCATGCTGATGGAGTCCTTCGTCGCCGTCATGGCGCTGGTGGCGGCCCTGTCCATCGACCGCGGCATCTACTTCGCCATGAACTCCTCCGCCGCCGCCACCGGCGGCACGGTGGAAGGCGCGGTGGCCTTCGTGAACAGCCTCGGGCTCTCCGGCGTGAACCTGACCCCGGACATGCTCACCACCCTGGCCGGCAACGTCGGCGAGCAATCGGTGGTGTCGCGTACCGGCGGGGCGCCGACCCTGGCCGTGGGCCTGTCCCAGATCATGCACGGCTTCATCGGCGGCGTCAGCATGATGGGCTTCTGGTACCACTTCGCCATCATGTTCGAGGCCCTGTTCATCCTCACTGCCGTGGATGCCGGCACCCGGGTGGCCCGGTTCATGCTGCAGGACACCATCGGCAACTTCCTCCCGAAGTTCAAGAACGTCTCCTGGCGGCCGGGGGTCTGGATCTGCACCGCCATCATGGTGGCCGCCTGGGGCTACATCCTCATCCTGGGCGTGACCGACCCGCTGGGCGGCATCAACACCTTCTTCCCGCTCTTCGGCATTGCCAACCAGCTGCTGGCGGCCATCGCGCTCGCGGTGTGCATGGCCATCGTCGCGAAGCAGGGGACGTTCAAGTGGCTGTGGATCGTTGCCGTGCCGCTGGCCTTCGCCGCGGTCATCACGATCTCGGCCTCGATCCTGAAGATCTTCTCCACGGATCCAAAGGTCGGCTACTGGGCCAACCACTTCGCCTACCGCGGCGCCCTGGACCGGGGCGAGACCAGCTTCGGCACCTCGACGAATGTGGCCTCCATGGAAGCGGTGGTGCGCAACACCTTCGTCCAGGGCACGCTGTCCATCGTGTTTGTGGTGCTGACCATCATCGTCATCCTGATGGCCATCATCGCCACGATCAAGTCCTGGCGCAGCGGCGGCGGCCCGAGCGCCGAGGAACCTGCCGTGGTCTCCCGGACCTACGCGCCGGCAGGGCTGATCCCCAGCCCGGCCGAGAAGCAGCTCGAGGCCCGGTGGAACGCGCTGCCGGTGGAGCACCGGCCGTTCCTGCACCGGAGCCACTGATGGCCGCGGCGGACCAGGCACCGGGCAGGCTGCGCAGCGGCTGGCAGGCGTTCGTCTGGTTCTTCAAGGGCGTCATGGGGGACAACGCCTACCAGACCTACCTTGACCATCACCGGGCCGCGCACCCGGGAACCGAACCGATGTCCGAGCGCGAATTCTGGCGGGACAAGATGGACCGCCAGGAGCACAATCCCCAGGGCCGCTGCTGCTGAACGGGTGAACGACGGCGGCTGCCCGCGCGGGCAGCCGCCGCCGTCCCCTGCCGGGTGTCGCAGCTGCCCGCCGCCCGTGCCGGGGCATAGCATCGGGCTATGTCCGATGTCCTGGATGCGGTCGGCCTGATCTCCGAGGTGCTCACCTGGGTGGCGCTCGGGCCGGGACTGCTGTTACTGCTCGCCGGCGGGACCGCCCGGTGGGCCGGCGCGCGCTGGTGCAGCGCCGACGGGGTGGCGTTCGTTGACGGTGCCCGCCGCGGGGTGCGCTGGTTTGATGACAAGCACGGCTTCCTGGAGGGTGTTGTTCGCGCCGGAGACGGTGCGGGCCCGGCCGCCGGAACCGACGTGCTGGTCTACTATGACGCCCGGAACCCGGCCCGCTGGCAGGTCGACGAGCCGCAGCCGCCCGGGCACACCCTGCTGCTGCTGGGCAAGATCCTCACCGGCGTCGGCGTCCTGGCCGCGGCTGCCGGGCTGGTGGTGATGGCCTTCTGAGAACTTCCTTAACGAAACGGATTCGGGCCGGCACCCCTGGCCGTCCCGCCGTCCCCGTCTGGCAAGATGAAACCATGAGCGAAGAGCAGGCAACGCAGCCGGAAGAACAGGTGCTCGAGGGCGCCCTCGCCGCCGACGACATGCAGGAGCCCGGACAGGAGCAGCGGGCCCGGCCGGACCGGGACGAAAAACGCAGGCCCTCCTCCCTGCACGATTTGGTGGACGAACCGGCCAAGGTGATGCGCATCGGGGCCATGATCCGCCAGTTGCTCGAGGAGGTGCGCAGCGCCCCGCTCGACGACGGCGCCCGCCGCCGGCTGGCCGAGATCCACGCCCGCTCCATCAAGGAACTGCAGGACGGGCTGGCCCCCGAGCTGGTCGACGAGCTGAACCGGATCGACCTGCCCTTCCCGCACGACATCACCCCCACGGATGCGGAACTGCGCATCGCCCAAGCCCAGCTCGTTGGCTGGCTCGAAGGCCTCTTCCACGGCATCCAGACGGCCATCGCCGCCCAGCAGGCGGCCAACCAGCACCTGGCGGCGCAGCTGCAGCTGCGCCAGCTGCCGCCGGGCACCATGATCGCCGAGGGCGTCGTCACCGGCGAGGACGGCGTGCCGCGGCGCGCCGCCGGCTCCGAAACCGAGAACGCGCCGCGTGCGGAAAGCCGGCACGCCGGCCCCGGCCAGTACCTGTAGGTGCCGCTCTTCGGGGCCGCCCGGCAGGCCCGCCGGGACGACAAGGAACTGGGCAAGGGGATCTGGCGCCGCCTGCATGACCGGTACCGGCGCGGCCTGGACCGCTACCACCAGGTCCTCGAGGGGGTGGCGGACGAGGACCTCTACGCCGAACTGGTGCAGATTGCCAACGAGCTGTCCGGCCGGCTGCCCGAGGTGCGCCGCTGCTGCATGGCGGCCCAGCGCGAGGCACCCGGTGAGGGCATGGAGATCCCCGGCGGCCGCCTCGGACGCATGCACCGGTACCTGTCCAAGGCGGGCAATTCGCTGGCTGCGGCGGCCGAGGCGGTGGCCATGGCCAGGCTGGACAGCGAGCGGCGCCCGCCGGACACCACCGGTGCCCGGCCGCCGATCGAGATTGTCCGGCGCCAGGCCGCGGTGGTGCTGGAGGATGTTGCCGAAGCCGTCCGCTGCCTCGGCGCGCCGGACTAGCCGCCCGGTGGCCGACGCACCGAGGCCGGTTACCGGCGCAGGCCTTCCTCCACCGCCGCCAGCAGCGTGTCGAACCGGGGGTCCGCGGCCAGGTCCTCCAGCAGCACCGGCTTGCCCGCGGCATCGGCCAGCGGCACCTGCCAGTTCGGGTACTCGTCCCGGGTCCCCGGCTGGTTCTGCGCCCGGCGCTCGCCGACGGCGTCCACCAGGGACACGCCCAGCAGCACGGACGGGGACTGTGCCAGCAGCCGGTACAGCGCCTCGATGACCTGCCCGTCCGGCAGCGAGCCGGCCTCCTCCGGCAGCAGCCCGCGCCGGCGGGCCAGGTCCAGGACTGCAGCCAGGGACTCCTCGTGCAGGGCCTGCTCGTCCTCCAGCGCCCGGTTCAGCAGCCCCAGCTGCTGCCGCAGCCGGACATGGTCCCCGGCCAGGTAGCCGGCCGTCGGCGGCAGGTCGTGCGTGTTGACGCTGGCCAGGCACAGCGTGCGGTACCGTTCCGGCGGCAGCGGCGCGCCGTCGTCGTCGTACTCGAACCAGAGGATGGAGGTGCCCAGGATGCCGCGCTCGGCCAGGTAGCCGCGCACCCACGGCTCCACGGTGCCCAGGTCCTCGCCGATGACCACGGCGCCGGCGCGCTGGGCCTCGAGCGCGAGGATGCCCACCAGCGCCTCGTGGTCGTAGTAAACGTAGGCGCCGTCGCCGGGGGAGTTGCCCTCCGGCACCCACCACAGCCGGAACAGGCCCAGCACGTGGTCCACCCGCACGCCGCCGGCATGGCGCAGCACGGTGCGCAGCATGTCGCGGAACGGCGCGTAGCCGGCCTCGGCCAGCCGCTGCGGATGCCACGGCGGCTGCGACCAGTCCTGGCCCTGCTGGTTGTACATATCCGGCGGGGCGCCCACGCTGACCCCGGATGCCAGCACCGGCCGCAGCGTCCAGGCGTCGGCGCTGGACAGGTCCGCGCCGACGGCCAGGTCATGCACCACGCCCAGCCGCATGCCGGACGCCGCGGCCGCCCGCTGGGCCGATTCCAGCTGTTCGTCGCAGAGCCACTGCAGCCAGCAGTGGAAGCCGATCCGCTCCGCCAGCCGGCCGCGCGCCTCCCCGGCCTGCACCGAGAGCGGCCCCGCCGCGGCGTCCTGCCAGAACGGGTCCTCCGGGCCCCGTTCCTCGCGCAGCGCGCACCAGAGCGCAAAATCCTCCAGCCCGGCCCCCTGTTCGGCGCGAAAGGCCTCGAAGGCGGCCTGCCGGGCCGGCGAGCGCCGCACCGTGTACAGCAGCTGAAGCGCCTGCAGCTTTGCGGCGTACGCGGCGTCGCGGTCCAGCCGGCCGGCGTCCTTGTTCAGCCGGCGCACCTGCTTGGCCAGCCTGGCCACCTGCCGGCGCTTCTTCGACTTGAGGTAGGCCAGCTCCGGCACGGCCTCGATCCGCAGGTACAGCGGATTGAAGAACCGCCGGGTGGACGGCGAGTAGGGGGAGGGCTGCAGCGGCGGGGCCGGTTCGGCCGCGTGCAGCGGATTCACCAGCACGAAGTCCGCCCCGCGCCCGCCGGCCAGGGCGGCCAGGTCCGCCAGGTCCGCGAAGTCGCCGATCCCCCAGGAGCGCTTGGACCGCACCGAGTACAGCTGCGCGGCCAGGCCCCAGCCCCGCCGCTGCTCCAGCGGTGCCGCCGTGGCCAGCCGCTGCGGGACGACGACGAGGCCGGCCGTCGCCTGTACGTCGCCGGAGACGGCGTGCAGGGTGTGCCAGCCCAGCGGCAGGTCCCGCGGCAGTTCGAAGGTCGCCCGGCCGGTCAGCACGCCGTCGACCTCCCGCGGGTCCACCCAGATGTCACGCTGGACGGGGTGGTGCCTGCCGCCATCCTCGGCCTCGATCCAGAGCCGGTCCGGCTCGCCGTGCCGGACCTGGACCGGCACCAGCGTTTCGGCGCCGGCGCGGCCGACGACGGCGAGCGGCAGCGGAT
>NZ_JBHTML010000197.1:0-6964 GCF_042679445.1 Arthrobacter sp. GCM10027362 | reverse complement strand
GCGCCGGGTGGCCGCCGTCCTGTTCGCCGGCCGGGCCTAGGCCGCTCGGCGGCGCGCCGGTCAAACTGCCCCTTGGCCGCCCGGCGGCGGGGATAAAGGCGTAGCCGCCGACCACGCCGAATGCCACGTTCGGATTGGCCTCGATCGCCTGCCGGACCGGGTTGCCGCGTGCCAGGTGGATGACGGGCGGTCCGTTGGGGAAGAAGCGGGCCGGTACCACCGCGCAGGCCCGCCGCCGGCCGGCGCAGCGCATCTTGGCCCACGGCACAGGAAGTGGTTAGAATCTTGCCGCGCCCACGCCGTGTGGGCCGATCTTCGGAGACGACGGGACTGATGAGCATGCATGCCGCTGCCATGGGGAGCGAGGTGGCCGCAATGGCCTGCAGTGCGGCCCGTCCTGCGCCAGCATCTCCGGACACCACCGTCTGAAGCCTCCCGGCCCACCCTGCGGACCCGGCCGCGCCCTCGCGGGAGCGGTCCGCGCAGCCCTGTGCTGCGCCGCTTCCGCCTGCCCGGAGACTGCCGGCTGCCGCCCTGCCACCATCAGTTCTTCACGGGAAGCAAAACCATGGAACAACTCACCGATTCCGCCATCCGCAAGTCCTTCATCAACGCCACCCGCTCCGAGGTCTCGGCCTTGAACCTGCCGGCCGGCTTCGCCGACCTGGACTGGGACAACCTTGACTACCTCGGCTGGCGGGACCCGAAGATGCCGCAGCGCGGCTATCTCGTCACTCCGCTGGACGGCAGGCCCATGGGCGTCCTGCTCCGGGCACCGGAAACCTCCACGCCGGGCAACAGGCGCGTGCTCTGCGCCCTGTGCCAGGACGTGCATTCGGAGGAGGACGTCTACCTGTACGTCGCCCGCCGCGCCGGCCAGCCCGGGCGGGACGGCAACACCGTCGGCACGCTGATCTGTGCGGACTTCGTCTGCTCGGCCAACGTCCGGCAGGAGGTGCCGGCCACACCGATCCATCCGGACCCGGAAGCGGTTACCGCCGGAAGGATCGCCGGGCTGCGCGAGCGCACCGCCCTGTTCCTGCACCGGGTGCTCGGCCGGTAGGCCGCAGCGGCCGCCGCGGCTGCCCCCTCCCGGGGTGTTCCAGACGGTGCGGTTGTGCGCACCATGGAAACAGGACTTTCGAGGAGGCACCATGGACGTCGTCGTGATCGAAACCCCGCCGCTGGGGGACCGCAGCTACCTGGTGCATGACGGTGCCGTGGCGCTGGTGATCGACCCGCAGCGGGACACGGACCGGCTCGAGGCAGCGGTCCGGGAGGCCGGGGTGCGGCTCACCCATGTGGCCGAGACCCACATCCACAATGACTACCTCAGCGGCGGCCTGCAGCTGGCCCGAGCGCACGGGGCACAGTACCTGGTCAACGCCGCGGACGAGGTGTCCTTCGAGCGCACCCCGGTGCGGGACGGGGACGTCGTCGCCGTCGGCCGGCTGCGGGTCAAGGTGGTGGCGACTCCGGGCCACACCCACACCCACCTGGCGTACATCGTCGACGACGGCGGGGAGCAGGCGGTGTTCTCCGGCGGCAGCCTGCTCTACGGCTCGGTGGGCCGCACCGACCTGGTCCGCCCCGAAGACACCGAGGGGCTGACCAGGGACCAGTACGCCTCCGCCCGCCGGCTGGCCGCCGAGGCCTCCCCGGCGGCGGCGCTGTATCCCACGCACGGCTTCGGCTCGTTCTGCTCCAGCGGGCCGGCCGCCGGCACCCCGTCTTCGACGATTGCCGGCCAGCTGGGCAGCAACCACGCCCTGACGGACCCGGACGTGGACCACTTCGTGCGCGAACTGATCAATAACCTCGGCGCCTACCCCTCCTACTACGCCCACATGGCGCCGGTGAACCGCCGCGGTGCCGGGCCGGCCGAGCTCGCGGTGCCCGAATCGCTGGACCCCGCCGAGCTTCAACGCCGGCTCCAGGCGGGGGAGTGGGTGGTGGATGTGCGCAACCGCGTGGCCTACGCCAGCAGCCACCTGCGCGGCTCGGTCAGCTTCGAATACGGCACCGGGACCAGCTTCACCTCCTACGTGGGCTGGGTGCTGCCCTGGAACCGGCCGCTGACCCTGCTCGGCTCGCGCGGGGAGGTGGAACACGCCATCCGGGACCTGTCCCGGATCGGCTTCGAGTCCCCGGATGCGCGGCTCGGGACCGGGCCCGGTGACTGGGCGCCGGATGTGCCGACGGCGGACTATCCGCGGGTGGGCTGGGATGGGGTGCCCCGCACCTTCGGCGGGGGCGATGTGCTGCTGGATGTGCGCCGCACCGACGAATACGCCCGGTCCCACCTGGACGGTGCGGTCAACGTCCCGGTGCACGAACTGCTCTCCCGGCTGGACGAGCTGCCGCCGGGCCGGCTCTGGGTGCACTGCGCCTCCGGCTACCGGGCCGGCGTGGCCGCCAGCCTGCTGCAGCGTGCCGGCCACGACGTGGTGCTCATCGACGCCAACTACCAGGACATCGAAGGCAGCCGGGATCCGGCTCGGTTTCCCCGAAACCGGTAGCCGGTGTAGCTCCCGGGTCCGTCGGGGCAGAAGGTTGGCCTGGAAGGCGGCGGCTGCCGAGCCGGGCCCGCAGGTCCCGGACCGGCGTGCCGGCCGGATCGTTGTGCAGGATGCCCAGGGAGGCCCGACGCGGCCCCTTGCCAGCGACGCCGGTCCGCGGCAGGGTACAGGCATGACTGCAACCCCTGCCGGCATGCCCGAGAGCGTCCTGATCACCGGCGGCACCGCGGGCCTGGGCGCCGAATTCGCCCGCCAGCTGGCCGCCCGCGGGGCGAACCTGGTGCTGGTGGCCCGGAACGAGGCCCGGCTGGCGGAGAGCGCCGCCCGGCTGCGGGCGGACACCGGCGTCCGGGTGGAAACCCTGGCCGCGGACCTGCTGCAGGACGACGGCGTGGTCCGGGTGATCGACCGGCTCGCCGACGAGTCGGCCCCGGTGGGCACGCTGATCAACAATGCCGGGCACGGTTTGCGGGCCGGCTTCGCGGACAGCCCGCTGCAGGACGAGCTGGACCTGCTGCGGATCCATGTGACCGTCCCCATCGCGCTGGCCCACACCGCGGTGCAGGGCATGCGCCGGCGCGGCCGCGGGCATATCATCAACGTCGCCAGCGTGGCCGGGTTTACCCCGCGCGGCAGCTACTCCACCGCCAAGGCGGCCATGATCCACTTCAGCCGCTGGGCCAACCTGCAGTACCGGTCCGAGGGCATCACCGTCACCGCTGTCTGCCCCGGCTACACGCACACCGAGTTCCACCAGCGCATGCACCTGGACACGCGGCAGATCCCCGGCTGGATGTGGCTGGACGCCGACGTGGTGGTCCGCGACGGGCTGCGCGATGCCGCCGCCGGCAAGGCCGTGTCCATCCCCAGCGCCCGCTACAAGGCGCTCGCCGTCCTGGCCAGGACCCTGCCGCCTGCACTCGTGGGCCGGATCGCCAGCCGCGGCCGCTGACCCCCCTCGAAAAATTGGTCGGCGTATGTCGCCGCAGCCTGGGTCCTCCGGGGATCGGCTCGGAGCCGGTCATCCAAGCCGGCGACGGCCTGAGCCAAAAAATGGAGGAAGCTTCCCGCAAGCTCTACAACTATCGGGGGCTCGACGGCGAAGTGCAGGATCTGGCCAACTACTTCAGCAGCTTTCCCGCGGACTCATCGGCCCTGCGCTTTGGGTTTGCCAAGGCTGCGCGAGCGGAATTCACGGACGGCACCGGAATTCCTTGAGCCCGCGACCGGGCAGGCAGCAGCTGCCGGGCCGGTTGGCGCAGGCACGGCACCCGGATGTCACATCCGGGGCGGTGACGACTTGTTCCGGAACAATATGCCTTCCGCCGCCCCGGCTTGGCAGAATGGCTTCATGGGAGACGCCGAAAAGGCCCTTGACCTCCATATCGAGCTGCGGGAGAGCGAGCCTCACATCTGGCGGGACCTGCGCGTTCCTGCAGGTATCGGGCTGCCGGACCTGCACCGCGCCATCCAGCTCTCCTTCGGCTGGGAGGACCGCCACACGCACCTGTTCAGCCTGGCCGGTGCCGGTCGGCGCATCTTTGCCGGGGATGAGGAAACGGCGCTCGAACTGGGCGTGGAACTGGCGGCGGACTTCACCCTCGCGGACGCCCTGCACGGCAGAAAATCCACCCTGGTCTATGAGTATGACCTTTGCGGCGGCTGGCAACACGAGATCACGGTGACCGGCCATGCCGTCATGCCCTCCGGCTACCTGAGCTGCCTGGCCGGAGCCAACCGGGGGCCGATCGAGGACTCCGGCGGCCCGGGCGGCTCCCGGGGCGTTTGCGGCATCCTCACGGATCCGGCGGACCCCGGGCACGGATCCCTGCGGCCACGGGAGGCCCCGGGTGAAGTCCTGCCCGGGTCCGATCCGGCAGGCTTCGACCTGGACCGGGTCAACCTGCGCCTGGCCCGGCTGAGCGTGCAGTTGACCGGTGCCGAAGCCAGCGCGGAAGAGAAGGCCGAAGTGCTGCGGCCGGTGGCGTGGCTGCTGGAGCGGACCGGCGCGGAAGGACTGGAGCTGACCAGGGACGGCTACCTGAAACCCGCCGTCGTGCGGGCAGCGGCCCAGGTGCTCGGCTGGGCGGACGAGCCCTCCGGCAAGTCCTGCCGGGAGGCGCGCACCCGGCCGGTCCGGGAACTGCGGACCCGCCTGCAGGACTGGGGGCTGCTGCGCAAGTTCAAGGGCCGGCTGATCCGGACCCCGGCCGGCCGCGCCCTGTCCGGCCCGGACCGCGAGGACCGGCTGTGGGACTATCTGGCGGACCGGCTGGCCCACCCCGGTTCGGAGCCGGGGGCGTTCCTCAACGGCTTCTTCGCCCGCTGGCTGCTGTCCGGACCGCTGCCGGCCGGGCACCGGCGCGGGCAGCTGCTGGCCGATGTCCTGGAGGCGGCCGGCTACCGGCTGCCCGGGGATGTGCCCGTTCCCGAAGAAGTGGGCACGGACCTGGCCCGGGAACTGGACTGGACCTTCCGCGTGCTCAATCTCTTCCTGCCCGGGAACTGCCTGCCGGACCGGGACGAAGCCAGCGTTGCGGGCGCAAAGTTCCTGGTGGAGATCCTGCGCCGCCAGGAAGCCGGTCCGGACCGTACCTGAGAGGAGCCAGGAGCCGTGCGGGACCACCATGGCACGTCCGAAGAGCCGCCCGACTCGAGCCGGCGGCAGGCCCCGGGCATATCGTCCAGGCTGTAGCGCTCGATCTCGGGAGTGATCTGGCCGGCCCGGTATCGCCGCCATCTCGTGCAGGTCCTCGATAGTTCCCCGGTAGGTATGTGAGGGTGGACTCGTACGGCGTGGTGAAGAAACTCCACCACTGTCAGTTTTGTCGCGTCCGAGCCCGATGCCCGGGCAGGGCATCATGCCGGCAGTGTTCCCGCAGTACGTGACCTGGCCGTGCAAGCAGGCCCGGCAGCGACCGATGGGCCCGTAGACCAGGTAGGCGCCTCCGGCCGTGATACCGTCCACGCCCGGTCCGGTTTCCTCCACCCAGCCGGAGTTCTCGTGCCCGGGGACGAACACCGTGGATCCTGCCCGCAGCCCGGTATTCCCACCCGGATGCGGTGCTGGGAAGGGAACCTAACCTTCCCAGCCGAGGTTCCGCGCCATCCGCTGCAGCACGTCCAGCGCGGCTTCGTACTCCTCCTCGGCAATGCCCTCGGTGGCCTGCCGCCGGTTGCGCTCCACCACCTCACCCAAGGCTGCCAGGCTCTTGTGCCCCTGCTCGGTCAGCACGAAGCGGCCGTCGTCCTCGGCCACCCAGCCGCTCTCGATCAGTTCGTCCAGGTGCTCGGCGGAGGACTCGTCAAGGGTCTGCTTGAAAAAGGGCCTGAGGGACTCGTCCAACTCCGCCGCCGTGGCCGGATGCTCGGCCAGCACGTTCATGATCTGCCATTGCCGGCGCGTAATGCCGTGTTCCTCCACGGTCGCTTCGAACTGCTCGCCGATCAGCCCGTCGACCAGCCGCAACCAGAATCCGATGGGTCTGCTCTCTGCCATGCTCCCACCATACAAAGCCGGTCAAGGCCGGGTCCCCGTTCGACTCGGCCGGCGCCTCACCGCCTCCCACCGTTCGTACGCCCGCGGCGGGTCCCTCGGCGGTTGGTGCTCCGTGCCCTCCCAGACCTGGCAGGCCCGGTTTGGGACCCTCGGGCACTACGCTGGACCCATGCCGCGTCCGGTCCACCTCAGGCCCGCCAGCATCCTGCTCGTGGTTTTGGGCGGGATGCTGGGCACGCTTGCCCGCTACGGCGTGGCCCTGGCCCTGCCGGCTCCCGGCGGCTGGCCCCTGCCCACCCTGACGGTCAACCTGGCCGGGGCCTTCGCCTTGGGCCTGCTGCTGGAGGCTCTGCTGCGGTCCGGGTCCGACCACGGCGCCCGGCGGGCGGTGCGCCTGGCCGCCGGCACGGGTTTCCTCGGCGGCTTCACCACGTACAGCACCTTCGCACTGGACCTGAACCTGCTGGTCGGCGCCGGAGCGCCGGGCCTGGCCTTCGGCTATGCCGTGCTGACCGTCGTCGCCGGTTTCCTGGCCAGCCTGGCCGGCATCTGGACGGGGGTCCGCCGGGCGGCCCGGACCGCCCGCAGCAGCGTGGCCGGCCGCGGAGGTGCGCGGTGACCGTCCTGCTGCTGGCCTTGGCTGGCGGTGCCGGCGCCGGAACGCGCTTTATCGTGGACGGGCTCATCCGCTCGCGCATGCACAGCGCCCTGCCGGTGGGCACCATCGCCATCAACGTCAGCGGCTCCTTCCTGCTCGGGCTGCTGGCTGGCGCCGCCATGCATCGCGGGCTTCCCGCCGAGCTGCAGCTGATCCTGGGCACCGGCTTCCTGGGCGGCTACACCACCTTCAGCACCGCAAGCGTCGAGACGGTGCGGCTGATCCAGGCCGGGCGCGGCGGCCTGGCCGCGGCCAACGCCCTCGGTACGCTCGCCGCCGCCGCGGCGG
>NZ_JBHTML010000196.1:0-6978 GCF_042679445.1 Arthrobacter sp. GCM10027362 | reverse complement strand
TCTGCCGCCGAGCTCGGGGCCGCGGCCGTGCTGCTCGGGCACACCCTGGACGACCAGGCCGAACAGGTGCTGCTGGGCCTGGGCCGCGGGTCGGGCACCCGCTCGCTGGCCGGGATGGCACAGCGGCGCGGCATCTTCCTGCGCCCGTTCCTGAGCCTGCGCCGGACGGACACCGAGGAACTGTGCCGGATCGAGGGGCTCGAGCCCTGGCACGATCCGACCAACGCGGACCCCGCCTTCCTGCGTTCGCGGGTGCGCACTCGGGTGCTGCCGTTTTTGGAAGAGCAGCTGGGCCCGGGGGTGGCCCAGGCGCTGTGGCGCTCGGCGCGGATCCTGCGCGCCGACGCCGACTACCTCGATGCGCTGGCGGCGGCCGAATATGCCAGGCTGCGGACCGCCACCGCGGCGGGAGTCGAGCTGGAACGTGCCGGGCTCGCGGCACTGCCCGACGCCATGCGGCACCGGGTGATCGCGCTCGCCGCGGCCGAAATGGGCGGGGAAAACCCCAGCTACGAGCGGCTGCTCGCGGCCGAATCCCTGCTGCGGCGGCAGGGCTCGGCGGGCCCGGTGCAGCTGGCCGGCAAGGTCAGCGTCTATCGCAGGGCCCGCGGGCAGCGGGTTCCCCAAGACGGACGCGGCTATGGCAATCTTGTCTTTAGGGCAACCGGCCTACAGGCAGATCACTAAACGGGAGTAATTGGTGGAAACCAGCGACGTCCAGGCGGACCTCAAGCACGTTCTGTACACCAAGGAGCAGATCCAGCAGCGCATCGAGGAACTGGCTGCGGAAATCGACAAGGACTACGAGGGGCGGGACCTGCTGATCGTGGGCGTGCTCAAGGGCGCCGTCATGGTGATGGCGGACCTGGCCCGCGCCCTGCACAGCCACGTGAAGATGGACTGGATGGCGGTCTCCTCCTACGGCTCCGGCACCCAGTCCTCCGGCGTGGTCCGGATCCTGAAGGACCTGGAGACGGACCTGATGGGCAAGCACGTGCTCATCGTCGAGGACATCATCGACTCCGGCCTGACCCTGTCCTGGCTGAAGACGAACCTGCTCTCCCGCGGCCCGGCCACGGTGGAAATCTGCACCCTGCTGCGCAAGCCCGACGCGGCCAAGGTGGACATCGACGTCCGGTACGTGGGGTTCGACATCCCCAACGAATTCGTGGTGGGCTACGGCCTGGACTTCGCGGAGAGATACCGCAACCTGGACTTTGTGGGCACCCTGGCCCCGCACATCTACGAATAGGCCTGAAGCCGGCCGCCCCGGCGGGGCGTCTTGCTTCTACGCCGAGAGGGAACTAATCTTTCCCGCCGTGCGTGATCCCTTCCGGACGGTGTATAGCTGTCTATAGCGGACCTATCAGCACCACGCGCTAGCAAGCAGGAGGACGGGGCGCCAAGCCCCCAAGACGCATGAAATTGAAGAACATTTTCAAGGGACCGATCTTCTGGATTGTGCTGGTCCTGGCAATCCTGCTGATCGCCGTGCCCAACCTGGCCGGCCCCCAGTCCACGCGCGTGGACACGAGCGTCGGCCTGCAGCTGCTGCGCGAAAACAAGGCGCAGGAAGCGCGGATCAGTGACGGCGCGCAGAGCGTGGACCTGACCCTGCGGGACGACTACGTGGTGAACGGCTCCAACAAGGGCAAAAACGTCACGTTCTTCTACAGCCAGCCGCGCGGGGCCGAGGTGGTCCAGGCGGTTAACGCCTCCAAGGTGGACACCTACACGGACCAGCCGGTCGAGAACAACTGGTTCACCAGCTTCATCAGCCTGATCCTGCCCATCCTGATCATCGGGCTGATCTTCTGGTTCCTGCTCTCGCGGATGCAGGGCGGCGGCTCCAAGGTCATGCAGTTCGGCAAGTCCAAGGCCAAACTGATTTCCAAGGACATGCCGCAGGTCACCTTCGCGGACGTGGCCGGCGTGGACGAGGCCGTGGAGGAACTGCACGAGATCAAGGAGTTCCTGCAGGAACCGGGCAAGTTCCAGGCCGTCGGCGCCAAGATTCCCAAGGGCGTGCTGCTCTACGGGCCCCCCGGCACCGGCAAGACGCTGCTGGCCCGCGCCGTCGCCGGCGAGGCCGGGGTGCCGTTCTTCTCCATCTCCGGCTCGGACTTCGTGGAAATGTTCGTCGGCGTCGGCGCCTCCCGCGTCCGTGACCTGTTCGAGCAGGCCAAGGCCAACTCCCCGGCGATCATCTTCGTCGACGAGATCGATGCCGTCGGCCGGCACCGCGGTGCCGGCGTCGGCGGCGGCAACGACGAGCGCGAGCAGACGCTGAACCAGCTGCTGGTCGAGATGGACGGCTTCGACGTGAAGACCAACGTCATCCTGATCGCCGCGACCAACCGTCCGGACGTGCTGGACCCGGCGCTGCTGCGCCCGGGACGGTTCGACCGCCAGGTTGCCGTCGAGGCCCCCGACCTGCAGGGCCGCGAGCGGATCCTGCAGGTCCATGCCGCCGGCAAGCCGATGGCCCCGGGTGTGGACCTGAAGGCGCTGGCCAAGCGCGCCCCCGGCTTCACCGGCGCGGACCTGGCCAACGTGCTGAACGAGGCGGCCCTGCTCACGGCCCGTTCCAACGCCCAGCTGATCGACGACCGCGCCCTGGACGAGGCGATCGACCGCGTCATGGCCGGTCCGCAGAAGCGCTCGCGCGTGATGAAGGAGCACGAGCGCAAGATCACCGCCTACCACGAGGGCGGCCATGCCCTGGTGGCGGCCGCGCTGCGCAACACCGCCCCGGTCACCAAGGTCACCATCCTGCCGCGCGGCCGGGCCCTGGGCTACACCATGGTGGTCCCCGAGGACGACAAGTACTCGGTGACCCGCAACGAGCTGCTGGACCAGCTGGCCTACGCCATGGGCGGCCGGGTGGCCGAAGAGATTGTCTTCCACGATCCGTCCACCGGCGCCTCCAACGACATCGAAAAGGCCACCGGCACGGCCCGCAAGATGGTCACCCAGTACGGCATGAGCGAGCGCGTGGGCGCGGTGAAGCTGGGCCAGGGCGGCGGCGAGCCCTTCCTGGGCCGGGACATGTCGCACGAACGCAACTACTCCGACCATGTCGCCTTCGTGGTCGACGAAGAGGTCCGCCGGCTGATCGACACCGCCCACGACGAGGCCTACGCGATCCTGACCGAGAACCGCGAAGTGCTGGACCGGCTGGCCCTGGCCCTGCTCGAGCGCGAGACGCTGAACCAGGCCGAGATCGCCGAGATCTTCAAGGATCTGCGCAAGCGCGACGAGCGCCATGTCTGGCTGTCCAAGGAGACCCGCCCGGTGCACGACCTGCCCCCGGTGACGTCCCCCAAGGAGCGCGAGGCGGCGTCCCGCGCCCATGCCAGCCGCGCCGAGGACGGCCACGGAGCCGTCATCGTGGATCCGGTCAAAGGTGCCGCCGAGCTGTCCGGTGACGTTCCGCCGGGCGCGGACGGCTAGGATCCAATGGTGACTGCATACGATGATGAGATCGCCGAGCTGGAAATCGACACTACCGTCGACCTGGCCCGGATCGAGAAGGCCGTCCGCGAAATCCTGATCGCGGTGGGCGAGGACCCGGACCGTGACGGCCTGGTGGAAACCCCGCGGCGGGTGGCCAAGGCCTATGCCGAGGTGTTCGCCGGCCTGCACCAGGACCCCGCCGAAGTGCTGGGGGTGACCTTCGACATCGACCACGAAGAGCTGGTCCTGGTCAAGGACATCCCCTTCTACTCGACCTGCGAACACCACCTCGTGCCGTTCCACGGCAAGGCCCACATCGGCTATATCCCTTCCGTCGACGGCAGGGTGACCGGCCTGAGCAAGCTGGCCCGGCTGGTGGAGATCTATGCGCGCCGGCCCCAGGTGCAGGAACGGCTGACCACCCAGATTGTCGAGGCACTGGAGGAGCACCTGCAGCCGCGCGGGGCCATCGTGGTCATCGAGTGCGAGCACATGTGCATGTCCATGCGCGGGGTGCGCAAGCCCGGCGCGATGACCGTCACCTCCGCGGTGCGCGGACAGCTGCGGCAGCAGGCCACCCGGGCCGAGGCCATGAGCCTGATCCTCGGCCGGTAGGCGCCGGAACCAGCAGGGCATTCTACGAACAGGAAGCGGTAACAGAACATTGATGGATTCACTCGCGGCCGTCCCCGGAACCGGGCCCGCCACCTCCCCGCTGCCGCCGGTGCGCACGGTGCGTGCGCCCAAGGCGTTTTCGGACCTGCCCGCCGACCGTGCGGTGGTCATGGCGATCCTCAACGTCACCCCGGATTCCTTCAGCGACGGCGGCGAGCACATCGACCGCGAGGCCGCCATCGCGCACGGGCTTAAGCTGCACTACGGCGGCGCGGACATCATCGACATCGGCGGCGAATCCACCCGCCCCGGACACACTCCGGTCAGCCCGGAGGAGGAGCAGGCCCGCATTCTTCCCGTGATCGAGGCCCTGGTGAAGGCCGGGGCGCTGATCAGCGTGGACACCATGCACGTGGCCACCGCCCGCGCCGCGCTGGACGCCGGGGCGGCCATCGTCAACGACGTGTCCGGGCAGAACTACGAGCCGGGCATGCCGGAACTGGTGGCCGAGCGCAAGGTGCCCTACATCCTCATGCACAGCCGCGGCTCGGCCAGCAACGAGGACCCGAACGCCCGGTACGACGACGTCGTGGCAGAGGTGCTTGCCGAGCTCGCCGCGCTGCGGGACCGCTTCGTGGCCGCCGGCGTCGCCCCGGAGCAGATCATCCTGGATCCGGGCCTGGGCTTTTCCAAGACCGGCGAGCACAACTGGGCCCTGCTGCGCGCGCTGCCGCAGCTCACCGGGCTGGGCCACAAGGTGCTGGTGGGCGCCTCGCGCAAGCGTTTTCTGGGCAGCCTGCTGTCGGTGGACGGCAGGCTGCCGGCACCGAAGGAACGTGACGAAGCCACGCTGGCGGTGACCGCGCTGTCGGCCGGCAACGGCGCCTGGGGCGTGCGCGTGCACGACGCCGGACCGAACCTTGATGCGGTCAAAGTCGCCGCAGCCTGGGCCGGGTAGGACGGCGCCGATGGGTGCCAGGCCCGCGGGCCGCCCTGACGTCATCAGGCTCAGCGGCATCTCCGCCACCGGCTACCACGGTGTCTTCGAGCACGAGCGCCGCGAGGGCCAGGAGTTCATCGTGGACGTGGCCCTGCACACGGACATCCGCGCTGCGGCCGCCAGCGACGACCTGGCCCGCACCGCCAACTACGGGGCGCTGGCCAACCAGGTCCGGGACATCATTGCCGGGGCGCCGGTGAACCTGATCGAGACCCTGGCCGAGCGGATTGCCTCGCACGTGCTCGGGGCCTTCGCGGTCGACGCGGCGGAGGTGACGGTGCACAAGCCCCAGGCACCGATCGAGGTTCCCTTTTCCGACGTCGCCGTCACCATCTACCGGGAGAACCATCCGTGAGCGTCCGGGCGGTGCTGGCGCTGGGCAGCAATCTGGGTGAAAGCAGCGACACGCTTGCGCTGGCCGTCGCGGACCTGGTGGACACCCCGCAGGTACGGCTGCGCGAAGTCTCGCCGGTGGTGCAGACCAGGCCCGTGGGCGGGCCCGCGGGCCAGCCGGACTACCTGAACATGGTGATCGAGGTCGAGACGGACCTGGCCCCGTTCGACCTGCTGGCCCACTGCCAGGCCGTGGAGAACAAGCACCACCGGGTGCGCGAGGTCCGCTGGGGTCCGCGCACGCTTGACATCGACATCATCACCTACGGGGACCTGGTCATGGCCGATGAGCGGCTGACCATTCCGCATCCCAGGGCCGCCGAACGCGCCTTCGTGCTCCAGCCCTGGGCCTGGATGGACGCCACGGCCACGCTCAACGGCGTTCCGGTCGGCCAGCTGGCGGCCGCGGCCGCGGACCTGGAGGGCCTGGAGCCCTTCGAGCCGGGGAGCTGAACGGCGGATGACGGACACCGGACCATGAGAACCATCAAATACAGCTGGCTCGGCCTGATTGTCCTCAGCGGCGGGGTGTTCGGCTGGCTGGCGAACCTGGTCACGACCCGCGGTTCGCTGCCGGTGCCGGTGCTGCACCTGAGTTCGCTGGCCACGATGGCCGCCATCGTGGTGTTCACGCTGGTGCTGGGCCTGCGCGTGCGGCGCTGGCGCAACGGCAAGCGGGACCGCGAGCTGAACCCGGTCCTGGCCGCGCGGACGCTCGTGCTGGCCCAGGCCTGCGCGTACGCCGGCGCGCTGATCATCGGCTGGCACGCCGGCATCCTGGTGGACCAGTTGACGCTGCTGGCCTACCGGCCCGGGGGGCCGGTGCTCTGGCAGGTGCTGGCCATGATGGGCGCCGGGTTGGTCATGGTCATTGTCGGCCTGGTGGTCGAGCGTTTCTGCAAGCTGCCGCCCGAAGAACCTGACTCGCTCAAGGAAATCACCGAGGAAGGGCCGGAAACCGCAGGCGAGGGGGAATATGCCTAGGGAGCCGATCGACCCGCCCGGGATCGACTGGGTGCGGGTTTCGCCCCGGTACATCACCGTGCGCGTGCTCGGCTGGGCGGCGGGCTCGGTGCTGGCCGTCGCGCTGTTCAGCCTGCCGCTGCTGCTGCGGCTGGCCGGCGTCCTGCCCGGCTTCGAGCTGCGGCTGGCCTGGCTGCTGCCGGTGCCGGTGCTGGTGCTGGCGCTCTGGCGCGGGCTGCTGATCCCGCGCCAGGTCAGGGCCATCGGCTACGCGGAGCGTGACGAGGACCTGCTGATCCGCGGCGGCATCTTCTTCCAGC
Organism: Arthrobacter sp. GCM10027362; assembly: GCF_042679445.1. Taxonomy (NCBI): domain Bacteria; kingdom Bacillati; phylum Actinomycetota; class Actinomycetes; order Micrococcales; family Micrococcaceae; genus Arthrobacter; species Arthrobacter sp. GCM10027362. Next base: position 231 of record NZ_JBHTML010000196.1, on the reverse strand, counting down.
GGGTCATGGTGGTCCCCTACGGCAGGATGCAGTATGTCGACGTCGCCGTCGGGCCGCTGGAGCGGGCCTTCGGGCTGGCCTCGGTGAAGCTGCACACCGCCTCTCCGGCCACCAACGCGGCCATCCCCGGCATCCCTGCGGCGGAGGCGGCGCGGCTGCGCGAGCAGCTTTCGGCCCGCGGGCAGGCAAGGCTGGCCGGGCTGTGAGCGTTCCCGGGGTCGGGGCCGGCCA
>NZ_JBHTML010000195.1:0-6995 GCF_042679445.1 Arthrobacter sp. GCM10027362 | reverse complement strand
TCACCGCGGCGGTCACGACCAGCGCGGGCCCCTTGCCCAGGTCCCCGCCGACGACGGCGCAGCGCGGCGCCCCGAGTTGCTCCAGCGCCGCGCGCAGCCCGTCCGCCAGGTCTTCCACCCAGGCCACCTCGGTGCTGCCGGGCAGGGTCAGGCTGACCACCAGGGAGGTCGCCTCGGCCCCCATCGCGTTGATATCCGACAGGTTCTGTGCCGCGCACTTCCACCCGACGTCGAAACCCGTGGTCCGGTAGCCGCCGGGCCAGAGCAGCCGGAAATCGTGGTCCTGCACCAGGGTGTCGATGCTGATGACCGTGCGCCCGTCCGGGGCCGCGACGACGGCGGCGTCGTCGCCCGGGCCCACCGGCACCGCCGCCGGCAGGGCAGCGCCCAGCCGCGGGAAGATCCGCTGCAGCAGCCCCTTCTCGTCCAGCTCCGCCACGGTCAGTTTCTCCGCCACCTGCTCCAACACGCTCCCGGCTACCCGTTGATGAATGGCCATCCGCAGGGGAACGGCCGTCTTTCCCTTGGCATCATTCATCACCGGCGGCCCCGGACGGTAATCTGCCCTCCATGACTAGGTATGCGGTCTTCCTGCGCGGCATCAACGTAAACGGGATCAACATCAAGATGGCAGACCTGAAGCGGGAGCTCGCCAAGCTGCCGCTTCAGGGCGTGGAGACCCTGCTGGCCAGCGGAAACGTGGTGTGTTCCGCCGAGGCGCCGGCCAGCGAGGTCAAGGACCTGGTGGAGCAGCGCCTGCGGGAAGCGTTCGGGTACGACGCCTGGGTGATCGTGCTGCCGGCGGAGCGGGTGCGAGAGCTGGTGGCGGCCTGCCCCTACCCTCCGGATGACGACGGAATGCACACGTACATCACGCTGGGGTCGGACGAGGAGCGGCTGCGGGAGCTGTTCGACGCCGGGGCCGGTGCCGGCGCCGAACAGGTCAGCCTGGGGCCCGAGGCCATGGCCTGGCGCTGCCCCAAGGGTGCGACCTTGGACAGCCCGCTGAGCAAGCTCGGGGCCAAGGCCCGGTACAAGAGCACGACCACGACGCGGAACCTGCGCACGATGCTGAAGGTCCTGGATGCCGCCGGAGCGTGAGGCCGCCGCACCCGCGAGGTGACCGTGCCGCCCGGCTTGGGGCGGTCCGTTATCCTGCCGCGGCGGCGAGGGCCTGGCGGAATTCGTTGTAGTGCGCGATCTCCGCGTCCACCGGAGCCACCACCTTCTCCTCGGCGACGTCGGCCACGGCCGCGCGCAGCCGGCGCCGGGCCTTGGCCGCCCGTCTCCTGGCGGCGAACCGGGACACAAAGCCTGACGCGATTCCCAGCAGGATCCCCAGCAGCAGCCCGGCCGCCAGCAGCAGCGTGGGCACCGGAAAGCCTTCGACCTGCGGGGCCGGCGGAACCCGGAACTGCAGGTAGCCCAGCACGAACAGGACCAGCAGCCAGAGCGCGCCGGCCAGCGCCGCGGCCAGTGAAATCCACTGGAGGACCCCGGCCACCGGCCACCACCAGGCCTTCCGGTTGGAGCCCAAGTCCGTCCGGGCCAGCGCCTGGTCCAGGGCGTCCGGCAGGGTGTCGGCCGAAGCCCGCGCAGCCCGCCGGATGGCGCCACGCCAGAGGTCCGGTGCGCCGGCGCTGGCCGCGTCGGCGAAGGCCCGGATGGCCATGTCTGCCTGGGCGCGCTGGGCCGAACCCGGTGCCGGCATGGAGGAGCGGTTGACCGCAGGGTTTACGTCCTGCCGGTCCAGGTTCAGCCGCTTGAGCGGGTCGCTCCGCAACCGGCCCAGCCAGCGCGTCAGCGGCCAGCCGGTGCTGGCATGGGAACGGCGCCGGAAGGACTTCTCCACCGCGTCCGCCACCACCTCGACGCCGGCGGCGAGGGCCAACTGTCCGGCCAGTTCGCGCTTGGCGTCCTTGCCGGGACCGGGCAGCGGGCCGCCGATTCCGCCGTCCTGCAGTCCGGCCACGGCCTTCTGCACATCGGCGCCCAGCCGCTCGTTGGCCGCCTGGCGGTCCTCCACCACCTTGCGGACCGCCGCGCGCAGTTCGGCGATGCCGGCACCGGTGCGCGCGGAAACCGGGAAAATCCTGACGTCCTCCAGCCCATCCCGGACCAGGATGTCCCGCAGCGAGTCCATCACCGGCTTCAGCTCGCCCTCGCGGAGCCGGTCGATCTGGTTCAGGACCACCAGGGTCACGGCCCCGTAGGAAGCCAGCGGACGCAGGAAGCCGTGGTGTACGGCGGCATCGGCATACTTCTGCGGGTCCAGCACCCAGACCAGGACGTCCACCTGCCCGGCCAGGCGCTCGACGATCCTGCGGTGTTCGACGGCGGTGGAATCGAAGTCCGGCAGGTCCAGCAGGATCAGGCCGCCCGGCGCGACCTCCGTGTCCTCGTCCATTCCGTGGCGCCGGGTGACCTGGAGCCAGTTCAGCAGCGCCTCGCTGCCGGCCGTTCCCCAGATGCCCGCCAGCGGTTCCGACGTGGTCGGCCGGCGTGCCGCCGCCCTCGCTATCTGCTCGCCGGCCAGCGCGTTGAACAGCGACGACTTCCCGCTCCCGGTGGCCCCGAACAGGCCCACCACGGTGTGTTCGGCGGAGAGGGACCGGCGCATGCTGGCGCGCTCCAGGACCTCGAACGCCGGCGTCAGCATGGTTTCCGGCAGCCTGCCGACGGCCAGCTCCCGTGCGGTGTTCAGTGCTTCCAGCCGCTGCTGCAGCGGCGAGGCCTCGGTGGCGCTGCGGTGCCGGCTCATGCGCGCTCCCCGGTTGCGCTGCCTGCGGGCCCGGCCTGCGCTGTCTGCACTGCAAGGTCGGCAAGCCTCCGGGCCAGCCCGCGGAGCTCGCCGGCGGATTCCGGGGCATCGAGCAGGTCCAGCCGGGACAGGAAACGCCCTGCCTCGGCCTCCATGAGCCCATTCGTGCGGCGGGCAAGGCCCTCGCGGGCGGTCTTGGTGAGCCGGCGGACAGCGTCCTCCCCAAACACCGCTTCGAGCACCTTCTGGCCGACGACGGCGGTGCCACCGGCCACGCCTATCTCCAAGCCTGTCAGCCCCCCGGTAGTCGCGAAAACCCCGACCATCAGCATGACTCCGAGACCGTTGACGCCGAAGGAAAGCACGCGGGCCCTCAAGCGCCTGTCCTGGCCTTCGATGCGGATCAGGTCCAGCAGATCCAACTGCCAGGCCCTGATCTCGGCGGCCACCGTGTCCGCGAACCCCGGACTTGGGGCGGACAGGTCCTCGCTGCCCAACAGCCGGCGTCCGGCCGGATCGTCCCGCCAGCGGGCGTCGGCGTCCTCGGCCGCCTTGGCCGCCTCGTCCACAATCACCGCCTGCAGCCCGGATTCGATCGCGGTCTCGACGGTCACCGAGGGCGCCGGCTTGCCGCTGAAGAACGCGCCGATGCGGTCCCGCAGCTGCCCGATGCCGGATTCCAGGGTGCGGAAGAATTCACCCGTGCCCACGAAGTCCTGCCAGCGCGCGAGCACCTCCCCGCGCAGCAGCGTCCCGTCCTGGGTGGACAGCAGCGTACGCTTCGCAGCGTCCGCGTAGGCGCCGGCAGCGTCCTGGCGCAGCCTGTCCCCCGCCGCGTGCTGGGCCTGGACGGCGTCGGCTGCCGCTTCCAGCTTGCGGGCCAGGGCGGCGACGACGCCGCTGAGCGTGCGCCGGGCGATGGCCGCGCGCTGCACGCTGTCCGCGGCAATGGCACCCAGCCAGGTCCGGATGGGTGCCACCGTCTGAGGCGGCAGCATGCCCTGCGCATCCAAGGTGGACTCGGGCACCACGAACAGCGGGGCACCGCCGAGTCCCTCGTGTTCCAGCATGCCTTCCAGGTCGGGCCGGACCTCGTCTGCCACCCCGTCCGGCACGCGGTCCAGCACCACGGCGACCGTAATGTTCCGACCGGCCGCTTCGAGCAGCAGCTTCCAGGGCGCGGCATCGGCATAGCGGTTGGCCGTGGTGACGAAGAGCCAGAGGTCCGCCGCGGCCAGCAGTTGGCCGGCCAGTTGGCGGTTGGCGTCGGAAACCGAGTCAATGTCCGGAGCGTCCAGCAGCGCCACGCCCTGGGGAACGACGTCGTCCGCCAGCAGCACCAGGGAGGAGATCGGCTCGTCCTCACCCGGGGACGACGCGCCCGGCAGGTCGGCACTGCCGGCCGCGGGCAAGTCCTTCCGCACCGATCCCATGATCCTGGCCAGCCCGGGCAGGATGCGCTGGTCCGCAAACCACCGCCTGTCCCCGGGGTGGTGCAGCAGGATCGGCTGCCGGGTGGTGGGCCGGATGGCACCGGCCCGGGTCACCGGATGCCCGGCCAACGCGTTGACCAGCGTCGACTTGCCGGCGCCGGTGGAACCGCCGACCACCGCCAGCAGCGGAGCATCCAGGCTGCGGTAGCGCGGCAGCACGTAGTCCTGCAGCTGCGTCCGTGCGCCCGCAATGTCCCGGCGCACCTGGTCCGCGCCGGGCAGCGGCAGCGGCAGGGAGAGCCCCTGCAGCGACCTGAGGACGTCTTCGAGCAGGACGATGGGGCCGGAAGGCCCCCCGGCTGCCGCACCTTCAGCTGTGATTCCCACGCTGACCATCATGCCACCGGGACGGAAAATCAGCAGGTCCGCAGGGGGCCCGGCGGACGCCGGCCGTCCCGGGAGTTAAACAGAACCGGTCCCGGACGCAGCGTCCGGGACCGGTTGACCGTGACCCCAGCGGGATTCGAACCCGCGTTACCGCCGTGAGAGGGCGGCGTACTAGGCCGCTATACGATGGGGCCCTGCACTTTCCTGCCGGCATGCGCCGGCTTGCCGAATGCTGACATTCAGCCATTTCAACCGGGATGATCTCCCGATTAAACGGAACCGCCCGGACAAATAGCCCGGACCGGTTGACCGTGACCCCAGCGGGATTCGAACCCGCGTTACCGCCGTGAGAGGGCGGCGTACTAGGCCGCTATACGATGGGGCCGTGTACTTTCTCTACCGCATTCTTCCCGGATATTCCGCGGGAAAAACCAGCGCTGGGATACCAGGACTCGAACCTAGAATGACGGTACCAGAAACCGTAGTGTTGCCAATTACACCATATCCCAATGGCTTTGGGCTGCCGATGGAGGGGGCCAGCCCCGCTCTCTCAGCGCCTCAGCACGAGTAATTACTTTACCCGAAGTCCGGCGGATGTTCAAAACCGGAACTGCCCGCGGCCGTGAGGCGTCCGTCACATCCGGATGCCGCCGGCCGGAGAGCGGTGGTAACCGTTGTCCGGCCGGCGGGCCTGGGCCGTCAGCTCGCGGCGCGGAACGCCTTCAGCCGGGCCAGGGACGAGTCCTTGCCGAGGATGACCATGGACTCGAACAGCGGCGGGGAGATGCGCCGTCCGGACACGGCGGTGCGTACCGGCCCGAAGGCCAGCCGCGGCTTCAGGCCCAGCTGCTCCACCAGGGCCTGACGCAGCGCCGCCTGGATGTTCTCCGCGGTCCAGTCCTGCACCGGTTCCAGCACGGCGATGGCGGCGTCCAGCACCTCGGCCAGGTTCCCGGGCATGCCCTTGCGGGCGTCGTCGGCGACGTCGATCGCGTCGTCGTCCTTGAACAGGAACGCCAGCATCTCCGGTGCCTCGCCCAGCAGCGCGATGCGCTCCTGGACCAGCGGCGCGGCCTCGGTGAGGATCTCCTCCTCGCGCCCGCTCAGCTGCTCCCCCACCAGGTTTGCCGCCTGCAGGTACGGCACCAGCCGGTTGCGGAAGTCCTCCGGCGCGAGCATGCGGATGTGCGTGCCGTTGATGGCCTCGGCCTTCTTCAGGTCGAACCGGGCAGGGTTGGCCAGGACATCGTGGACGTCGAAGTGCTCGATCAGCTGCTCGACGGTGAAGATGTCCTCGTCCGCGGACAGGCTCCAGCCCAGCAGCGCCAGGTAGTTCAGCAGCCCCTCCGGGATGAAGCCCTTGTCGCGCAGCAGGAACAGGTTGGACTGCGGGTCCCGCTTGGACAGCTTCTTGTTGCCCTCGCCCATGACGTAGGGCAGGTGACCGAACACCGGCATGTACCGGGCAATGTCCAGCTCCATCAGCGCCCGGATCAGCACCACCTGGCGCGGTGTGGACGAGAGCAGGTCCTCGCCGCGCAGCACGTGGGTGATGCCCATCAGCGCGTCGTCCACCGGGTTGACGAGGGTGTACAGCGGGGAGCCGTCGGCGCGGACGATCACATAGTCCGGGATGCTGCCGGCCTTGAACGTGATCTCGCCGCGGATCATATCCGTGAAGGTGACATCTTCGTCCGGCATGCGCACCCGCAGCACCGGTTCGCGGCCCTCGGCCTGGTAGGCCGCCACCTGCTCCGGCGTGAGGTCGCGGTCGAAGTTGTCGTAGCCGAGCTTGGGATCGCGGCCGGCGGCCTCGTGCCGGGCTTCGACCTCCTCCGGCGTGGAGTAGGACTCGTAGGCGTAGCCGGCCTCGACCAGCCTGGCCACCACATCCTTGTAGAGGTCCAGGCGCCGGGACTGGCGGTACGGCTCGTGCGGGCCGCCGACCTCCACCCCCTCGTCCCAGGTGATGCCGAGCCACTTCAGCGCCTCGAGCAGCTGCTGGTAGCTTTCCTCGCTGTCCCGCGCCGCGTCCGTGTCCTCGATGCGGAAGACGAAGGTGCCCTTGGTGTGCTTGGCATAGGCCCAGTTGAACAGGGCGGTGCGGATCAGCCCGACGTGCGGGGTGCCCGTGGGAGAAGGGCAGAACCGGACCCGGACCGGTGTATCGGAGGTGGCTGTGGGGGTTTCAGCTGCAGTAGTCATAGTGGCTTCAAGTCTACGGGAGCGACGCTCCCGGCAGGCGGCCGGACGTTGGCCGCTGCCTGGCCTGTTCCCCCGTGGCCGGCCGCTTCCCCCGCGGCCGGCCGCGCGCTCCGGCTAGCGGACCGCCTGCAGCAACACTGCGCAAATGCCGCCGCAGACGGCCGCGCCAATCAGCGCCGACACCCACAGCAAACCGGTGCCGGCGCGCC
>NZ_JBHTML010000194.1:0-7023 GCF_042679445.1 Arthrobacter sp. GCM10027362 | reverse complement strand
GCCGGCGGCGCCGCCGTCGTCCTTCGGGGCGAACTTCGCCGCGAACGCCTCCAGCCGGGCGGCGAGGGCGGCGTCCGGGACGGCAGCGGCCGCCACGGCGCCGAACAGTTCGTCCTGGGTTTCCACCACCGGTCCGGGCAGTTCCGGCCCGTAGTCTAGGTAGAAGCCGCGCAGCGTGTCCCGGTAATGCGCCAGGTCGTAGGCGTAGAAAATGATCGGCCGGCGCAGGATGGCAAAGTCGAAGAGCACCGAGGAATAGTCGGTGACCAGCACGTCGCTGGCCAGCAGCAGTTCCTGGATTTCCGGATAGCCGGAAACGTCGCGGACGCACCCGCCGGCGCTTTCGGGAATCTCCAGCTGGCCGGCAACCAGCACATGCATCCGCAACAGCAGCACCGTGTCCGCACCGAAGCGCCGCCCGAAGGCCTCCAGGTCCAGCGGCAGCTTGAAGCCGAAGCGCCCGATCCCGGCGGGCTGGTCGTCGCGGAAGGTCGGTGCATAGAGCACCACCCGCTTATCCGGCGGAATGCCCAGCCGCTCGCGGATAACGGATCCGGCCCGGGTGTTCCGGCCCTGGGCCAGCACGTCGTTGCGCGGATAGCCTTCCTCCAGTACCGGTCCGCGGTAGTTGAAGGCGCTGCGGAAGGCCCGGGTGGCATAGGGGCTGGGCGAGAGCAGGGTGCTCCACTGACGCACCGCCTGGTCCACCCGCTGCAGGTAGTCCTCGTCCCGGCCGTGGATCTGGTCCAGGTCGTGGAGCATGCGCTTGAGCGGTGTGCCGTGCCAGGTCTGGATGAAGGTCCCGTGCGGACGGCGCCGCAGGTAGTGCGGGAAGTTCTGGTTGTTGACCCAGTACCGGGCCCGGGCCAGGTACCAGAAGTAGCCCGGCGAGAGCCGCCGGACCACCTTGGTGCGCGGATCCGTGCCGGGCAGCTTCCGGTCATAGACCCAGACCTTGCGGCGCTGGTCTCCGCGCCGGACCAGCTCCTCATAGATGTAGCGGGGGCTGTCCGCGTACTGGGTGCCGAGGCCGCTTTCGAACACGATCAGGTCCGCGGCCATCGGGGTCCTGGCCACCAGGGAGAACAGCCGCCGCATCGCCGGGAAGTAGAAGCGGCTGCGGCGTACGCGCTGTCCCGCCGTAACGACGATTTCCGGCATGGTACCGGTGCGCAGGCCCGACGGGGCCGGCCGGGCACGCAGCACGGCGTCAAAAATGCGGCGGCAGTTGTCCCGGTCCTTGTACTTGAGGAAACGGCGGGCGCGCCGCTGGTACTCGGCCGGCATGGCGCAGCCGCCGGCGAGCGCTTCCTCCAGCAGGTCCAGCAGCCTGCCGCGGTCGAAGGCGATCCGTCCGGGCAGCTCCGCGTCCAGGTCCAGATGCGACCCCTGCGGGCCCAGGAAGCGTTCGCGGTCGAACTGGTAGTACAGCACCGGCTTGTCCAGGAAACTGAAATCGAAGCCCACACTGGAGTAGTCCGTGACCAGCAGCGCGCTTTCCTTGAGCAGGTGCTGCACGTCCACCTCCCCCTGGGAGATGATGCGGGCGGGAACGCCCTCGAAGTGGCGGCGGAACTGCTGCATGTTCGGGTGCAGGCAGAAGACCAGCTCGATCCCGTACTGTGCGGCGAGGCCGCGCAGCCGGGGATCGTGCAGGAAGCCGGCCCAGGCCCGCAGGTACTCGGATTCGGCGAACCGGTCCGCATCCTGCAGCCAGTCCCGCCAAGTGGGGATCACCAGGACCTGGCGGGGATTGACCGGCACGTCCCCGGCAAAGAGGGTGTCGAAGCGGGACAGCCCGGTGACCATCACGTCTTCCGGCGCGTAGCCGAAGTCGCTGACGATGTACTCCTTCTCACGGTCGGAGCTGACCAGGAACAGGTCCGTCTCGAAGTCCGGGGCGTTCCGGCCATAGTTGGGCACCATCCATTTGGTCCCCATCACCCCGTGCTGCAGGAAGACCTTCACGCCGCGGGCCGCCCGGCGGAACTGCGGCAGCCGCGTCGGGTACAGGAAGTCCGGGTGGTGCGAACCGATGAAGCGCTCGGCCTTCAGGGCGGCCTCGACGTGCTCGCGGGACCGGTAGGCGAGCACATTGCCCAGCCCGTCCAGGTTCCGGGCCTCCGGCGAGTGCGGGTCGATGACGTAGTACGCCTCGATCTCCGGATGCCGGGTGCGCAGGTAGCGGAAGAAGGCCAGCCCGGTGTCCTGCGCCTTGTAGGGCTGCTCCCCCACCAGCCAGACGGGTTTGCCCGCGGCGGCGCGCCGGTGCAGCGGATTGCGGGTGTGCTCCTGCAGGTAGTCGAACGCATCCGTGTCCAGCAGCTCGATGTGGAAGGAAGTCTTCTTCGCCTTGAAGGTGTAGTACGGGCTGACGCACAGCGTCCGGTCCCCGCGGCGCTGCCAGCCTGCCCTGGTCAGCTTCCGTGCCAGGTAGCGGGTGCGGCCGATGCGGACCCGTTGCGGCTGGCCCGGTCCGCTGTCCTGGACCTCCAGCCAGGCATCCAGGATGTCGTCCCGGGACAGCTGCCCGTCCGAGAGCGAGCCCAGGTCCAGCCGGGTGTTGAGCCGGTACTCGCGCAGGCCGAAGTGGCGCTCGGTCGCGGCCTCGTCCAGGACCACGGCGGCCGATGCCGTGTACCGGCTGCCGCTTTGCCGGCCGGTCAGGACCAGTTCGGCCCGGACCGCCTCGCCGTGCCGGGTATGCAGCCGCCCGGAGAGCCGCACGACGCCGCCGGACACGGAGAGCCGTTTCACGTACACGGCGTTGTAGGGCTTGAGTGCGCGGTCCACCGCGAGGCTGAGGAAACCCCGCCGGTTCACATACGGTGCCAGGACGGCGCCGGTACGCGCCCTCACCGGATGCAGCGGTCCGACCGTGGTGCGGCGGAACCTGCCGAGGGAAACGAACCCCCGGGACTGCCCGTCCTCCGCCGCGACGGCCGATGCGTAGCGGGGCAGCCGCTCCGCCGCCGGGGCTTCGAGTTCCAGCACCAGCTGCAGGACGGCACCCTCGCCGTCGTCGGCCGGCGGCACGGGCAGGCCCGGAAAATCCTCGAGCCGGATCAGTGCCGAATACTCCGGGCCGGCGTGTCCGGCACCCGGGTCCCGGACGCCCTCCGCGGGCAGGGCACCGGCCGGAGGTGGGGCGGATGCGGCAGGGTGCACCTCGGCAAGCCGGATCAGCTCCTCGCCGGACCTGGCCCAGAGCGCGAGCGGGGTCAGTTCCGCAGACAGCCGCAGGCGCACCGTCACCAGCACGCCCTGCTGGCTGACGGCAAGCCGGTGCAGCTCCAGCCGGGCGCCGTTCGCGGCCGGATCCAGGATCCGCTCGGCACGGTGACGGGCCGCCCGCAGCAGGGCCAGCGGGCCGCCGGTCACGGCTGCACCTCGAAGGAGCTGGGCACCGGGAAGTACTCGCCCAGGAATTCCTGCACCATCCGGTCCAGGTCCGCCGGATCCAGGCCCGTGCTGTCCACTTCGTTGAGGCAGAAAACGTCCGCGTTCCGGTCCCGCAGCAGCCGCAGCAGCTTGCCTTGGGCGGAGGGCTGGGAGATGTCGCAGTAGCGGTAGCTGAGCCGGCCCGGCACCGCGGCGCCGATGGCGTAGCCGTAGTAGTGCGCCAGCGCAGAGGGCACGGAGATGTCCTGCGGGGTGCGGAACTTCGCGGCCGTGGTCGCCTGAACCTGCTCGGCGAACTCCCGTTCGATCCTCGCCAGCGTGCTCACCCGCTCCGGGTGCGCCACATGCTGGAACTTGTGCGTGACGGTCCGGCCGAAGGCTGCCTCCAGCAGCGCACGGTTCCGCCGGGCCGCGCTGTCCACCGGCAGGTCGCCGGGACTGCCGGGGCCGAAGTCCACCGATCTGCTGGAGAGGAACATCTTGGCCAGGCCGTTGCCGTGGAAGAACAGCTCCGGTTCCACCTGCCGGCCGAAGAAGACGTCGTCGTTGAAGTAGAGGAAATGCTCGCTCAGGCCCGGGATCCGGTGCAGCTGGGCCTCGATGGCGTGCGAATTGAAGGTGGGCAGCACCCCGGGGTCGGCAAAGATCTCCCGGTGGTGCACCAGCGTGATCCGCGGATTGGAGCGGTCCAGCCAGTGCGGCACCTGCCCGGCGGTGACCAGGTAGATGTGGTTGATCCAGGGGGCGAAATAGTCCAGCGAGCGCAGCGAATAGCGCAGTTCGTCGTGGGAACGGAAGCGGGCATCGTTGACGGCGTATTCGCTGTAGCGGCTGGTCTCGCCGCCGCCCTCCAGCAGGGCCTGCCGCCACGCTTCGGCCTTCTGCGCGGCCCAGGACGGATCCGCGCCGTCCACCCAGGTGTAGACCACGTCGATGGGAAAAGTCACCGACGAATACCACGGCAGCTTCCGGCGCTGGCCGGCCGCCGCGGACAGGACGCAGCCGTGGCGCTGGTTCCCCAGCACCACCCCGCCGGCTTCCAGCGCCTCGAACACGGTCACCGGCCCGGCCGGGAACGGGTCCGCGTCCGCCACCGCCTGCGGACCGTCCCCGGTTGCCGGAAGCACGTAGACGGGCCTGTCCGCGGCCGCCCGGGCCACCGCCGCCAGCGCCGGCTGCAGCTGCTCCGGCGTGATGCCCAGGGTTGGCGGTTCGCCGGGCAGGGTCTCGTCCCGGTAGGTAATCCCGGCAGCGTCCAGCGCCCCGGCGACCAGTGCCCGGTTGCCGGCAATGGCCTCCACCGCGGAGAACCGGGATACGGTGCGGGCCGGCAGCAGCCCGCCGGCCACCGAGACGGCGGCCTCCCCGGCTGTCAGCCCGGTGCGCTGGGCCCGCAGCCGCGTGTGATCCACGGCCTTCTTCAGGCCCCGCTGGACACCGGTCCGCCCGTAGGCAAGGTTGAACAGCGTCCGCACCATGGGCCTGGGCAGGGTGCGCGCGAACCATCCCCGCAGTTCAGCGATCATGCGCTCTCCTCCCCGGCGGATACCGGCCCCATCAGCAGGAATACTAGGTTGGTAACCAATCCTACGGAAGGCAGGAGTGCCATTGCCTATTGTTGCCGCCGCCCGCCGCGCCCTCGTGCTGGGCCGCGACCGTGCCGTCGAAGTGCTGCTGGAACCCCGGGTCCGCGCCCGGCTCGCCGCTGCCAACGCCGGGGCTCCGGAACGCTTCGACTGCGTGGTCTATTTTGCCGACGATCCCGGCAGTTCCTACCAGGTGCGGCAGTGGCTGGAGCCAATGGCGGAGCTGGCCAGGACGCATCCGGTGGCCGTGCTGGTGCACCGGCCGACGACGGCGGCAGCGCTGCTGCCGGATTCCCCGCTTCCGGTCTATCTGGCCAACGGCATCGGGCAGGTGGAGGACTTCATCAATGCCCGCGGCGTCAGGATCGTGTTCTATGTGAACAACAACCGGGACAACTTCACGGTCCTGCGCCTGGCCGGCCAACTCCACGTGCACCTGAGCCACGGCGAGAGCGACAAGATCTCCATGGCCTCCAACCAGCTCAAGGCCTACGACTACGCCTTCATTGCCGGGGCGGCCTCCCGGGAACGCATCCTGGGCCACCTGCGCCGGATGGATCCGGCCAAGCTGCTGGAGATCGGCCGGCCCCAGCTGGACAGCCCGGTGCGGGATGTGCGGCCGTACCACGGCGACCGCAGCACCGTGCTGTACGCGCCCACCTGGGAGGGGGACCGGCCGGCGATGGCCTACGGCTCGGCCGCCAGCCATGGCAGGGCGTTGGTCCGGGCGCTGCTGGCGGACCGGCGCTACCGGCTGATCTTCCGGCCCCATCCGCGCACGGGGGCGCGGGTGGCGGCCCACGCCGGGGCGGTGCGGGAAATCACGGCTTTGATCGAGCAGGCGCAGAAGCAGGACCCGGAGGCCGGGCACTATGTGGACCGGCGCCCGGTCATGGCCGCCGCCATGGCCGAGGCGGATGCGTGCATCTGCGATATCTCCGCCGTGGCCATGGACTGGCTGCCGCAGGCCAAGCCGCTGCTGATCACCCGGCCGGTGGATCCGGAAGCCGAAATCCAGGCCGGCGGCATCACCACCGCCGTGCCCCTGCTCGACGCTGCGGACGCCGGCCGGGCCCCCGGGCTCCTGGCCGCCCTGCTGGCCAGGCCCATCCCGCCCGAGCAGCGGGCCCTGGTGGAACACCATTTCGGCGACACCACTCCCGGGGCCGCCACCCGCCGCTTCGTGGAGACGGTGGAGCAGATCCTGAAGGCCGGCTGAAAACCCGGCGGGCCTGTATCCGGACCGGGCTGCCGGGTAGACTGGCCGACACATCGCCCCTTTGGCAGCGACGACCTTCCGCAGGAGCCGCTACGAAAGCTCAGCCAGTACACCGGGCCGGGTCCGTCCAGGATTCCGGCGCCGCCTCCGGCACGGCCGGTTTCCGCCAGGACATCCAGGGCCTGCGGGCGCTGGCCGTGTCCCTGGTCTTTGCCTACCATCTCTGGCCCGGCGTGCTGACCGGCGGGTACGTGGGCGTGGACGTCTTCTTCGTCATCTCCGGCTACCTGATGACCATGCACCTGCTGGGCAAGCAGCCGCGGACGCTGCCGGACCTGCTGCACTTCTGGGGACGGCGCATCCGGCGGCTGCTGCCGGCCTCCTTCCTGGTCCTGGCCGCCACGGCGGTGGCGGCCAGGCTCCTGGCCCCGCCCACCCAATGGGAGGACATCGCACGCCAGGTCATTGGCTCCGCGCTGTATGTGCAGAACTGGCTGCTGGCCGGCAGCTCCGTGGACTACCTGGCCGCCGACGACGCGCCCACGCCCGTCCAGCACTTTTGGTCCCTGTCCCTGGAGGAGCAGTTCTACCTGGGCTGGCCGGTGCTCCTGCTGGCGGTGTTCTGGGCTGCCCGGAAACTGCGCGCCGAACCGGCGGCGGCGCTGCGCTGGGTGGTCCTGGCCGCTATCGCCGCCTCGCTGGCCGTCTCGGTGCTGGCCACCGCCGCCGAGCCCGGCAGCGCCTACTTCATCACCCCGGCCCGGATCTGGGAACTCGCCGCCGGCGGGCTGGTGGCCACCGTGGCGCCGCTTGCCG
>NZ_JBHTML010000193.1:0-7080 GCF_042679445.1 Arthrobacter sp. GCM10027362 | reverse complement strand
GCACGCGCTGGCCGCCTACGCACCGGAGCTCGCTGCAGCGGTCCCCGCGGCCGCACAGGCCGGCTAACGGTGCGGGCAGTCCGCAGCCGGACGGCCGGCGGCCCGGAAACACTAGCCGTCGAAGAGCTGCCGGACCCGGTACCGGCGGCCGGCGAGGTCCTGATCGACGTCGCCGCCGCCGGGCTCAACCGGGCGGATTCGCTGCAGCGCCGGGGCCGCGCCAACCTGCCGCCCGGTGCCAGTGACATATTCGGAATGGAAGTCTCCGGTACCGTGGCCGAACCTGGCCCCGGCACCGGAGACTTCCGGCGTGGCGAGGAAGTAGTGGCCCTGCTGGACTCCGGCGGGTACGCCACCCGGGTTGCCGTCCCGGCGGCGCAGGTCCTTCCGGTGCCGCGCGGAATCGGCGTTATCGACGCGGCGGGACTGCCTGAAGCCGCGGCGACCCTGGTCTCCAATCTCTGCATGGCCGCCCGCTTCCGGGCCGGCGAAACCGTCCTCATCCACGGCGCCACCGGCGGCATCGGGACCTTCGGCATCCAGCTGGTCAAGGCCCTCGGCGGGCGGGCCGCGGTCACCGCCTCGTCCCCCGCGAAGCTGGACGCTGCGGCGAAACTGGGCGCGGACATCCTGATCAACTACACCGCCGAGGACTTCGCCCAGGTGATGGCCGAGGCCGGCGGGGCGGACATCGTCCTGGATACCGTGGCCGGCCCATACCTGAACCGGAACCTGCAGGCGCTGGCCCCCTGCGGCCGGATCGTCACCATCGGCATGCAGGGCGGTTCGCAAGGCCACCTGAACTTCGCCATGCTGATGAAGAAGAAGGCCTCCGTCACCGGAACCCTGCTGCGCGACCGGCCGGCGGAGCAGAAGGCCGGGATCATGGCCGCGACCCGCCGGCTCGTGTGGCCGCTGCTCGAATCCGGGGACATCACCGTGACCACGGACCGGGTCTTCCCGCTGTCCCAGGTAGCGCGGGCGCACGAGTATTTCGATTCCAAGGATCACGTCGGCAAGGTCCTGCTGGACTGCCGGCGCTGAACGTACCGCCGGAAAAGATCCGCCGGCCACGTAGCTCGCCCTGCGAGCGCATCGAGACCTGGCGGCGTTCGTACGTCACCAGGTCTCGCTATGCCGCCGTGAACGTCCGGGCTTCCCGGCCGCCTGCCGCAGGCCTTCCCCATCCCGGCGCATCAGGGCCTCCCGTTTGGCCGGCTCCAGCGCGAGGCGGCGCTCCAAGTCCCGGGTACTGCCGGCACAGCTCGCAGGGCCCTCACCCGGCCAACGACCAACGGACGGCGGGGCCACACCGGGTCTCGAGACGGTCGCGGCGACCTCCTCGACCACACGATGCGGCCCCGCCGTCGTCGACGGGTGGCCCGGCGGCCTAGACCTCGCCGCCGTGGCGGTTGATCACGTCGCTGGCCAGCTGCTTGCCGAAGGCGGTGTGCGCGCGCAGGGCTTCAGCGGCCCCGGCCATGTCGCGGGCCTGCAGCGCCGAGGTGAGCTCGGCAATGTGGCTGTGGTCCATCTGCCGGGCCCATTCGTCCCCGCTGAGCGCCTTGCGCCAGAGGGTGCCGATGCCCAGCCGGCGGAAGGCGTCGGTGAGCTGGGCCGAGCCGGCCACTGCCACCAGGCGGTCGTGGTACTTGACGTTGACCTTCAGGAACTCGTCGAGTCCGTCCTCGCCGCGGGCGCGCAACCGGCCCAGCTCGGCGGTCAGGCGGGCCAGTTCGGCGACGTCTTCCTCCGTGAACTTATCGAAGTGGCTGGCCAGTACGCCCAGTTCGATCGTCGCACGCCCGTCATAGACGCTGTCCATGAGTTCGTGGGTAATCGGTGCGGGCAGGAATCCACCCTTGTCGCCGCGGGTGACCAGTGCTTCGGCAGTCAGCTTGACCAGCGCGTTGTGCACGTGGTCGGCCTCGGACTTGACTGCCGCGGCGATCACCGCCGGCTCCAGCTCCTGGCCCAGCGGGGTGCGGCGGTGAAGCACCCAGTCGCGTACGGCGTCATAGGCGGCCAGTTCCTTGACCCGCTCCAGGCGCCCGAAGGTGCCGCGGTAGTAGGCCAGCGGCTCGGCGCCTTCCCGGGCGCTGGCCTCGGCGACCAGGCCGAGGAAGACCGTGTGCGTACCGCCGGTGGGAGTCTCTTCCACCTTGCAGACGATCTGGGCCAGGGCGCCGTCGAGCAGCGGCACGCCGCCGTGTTCGGAGCGGGTGACGGACACGCCCTCGAACTTGTTGCCGCCCTTGCGCCCGAACTTCATGGCCAGGTCGCCCTGGTCCTCGGCGAGGATGTTGATGCCGAACCAGCCGGCCTTGAGCACGGCGTCATGGGTGTTGCTGGAGCGGTTGAGGCAGGCCAGCATCATCGGCGGTTCCATTGACAAGGACGAAACGGCCGAGGCGGTGGTTCCGAACGGCTCGCCGTCGGCCACCGTGGTAATCACGGTGACGCCGGAGGCGAAGTGGCCGACGACGTTGCGGAAGACCAGCTGGTCCACGCCGAACTCGATGGTGTTGGTGCTCATTGTTACCTCCTAGGGATGCGCCGGCGTGAACAGCTTCACGAGCGCGGTGATGTCCTCGAGGGACTCCAGCTTGTTGATGGTCGCGACGGCCTCTTCGGCCGCGGCGCGGCCGATGCGCCCGCCGAACTCGACGTTGGCGTAGTACTTGTCCAGGATTTCGGCCTCGGACAACGGCGCCGTATGGATGTCCCCGCGCGGCGCGTCCACCCGGCGGTGCAGCCGGGAGCCGTCCCGCAGCAGCAGTTCGACCTCCGCGGTCAGGGACTCGTGCGGCGGCAGTGAATCGACCAGCGTGACCTTCGCCAGCAGGGCCTGCAGCCGCGGATCGTCCATGTGCTCCACGGTGAGGTGCTCGGGCCGGACGGTCCTGTACATCAGCGCCGTCGCGGCGGTGAACCGGATGCTGAACGCCCCGGAAACCTCCGGGCACTCCCCGATCTCGAAGGGCTGGCCGACGAATCCGGCCAGGGTGCGGGGCGTGACGTGGATGCGGATCTGTTCGATCGCGTCCAGGTCCAGCTGGTTTTCGGTGGCCAGGCGCACGCAGGCGTCCAGCGAGGGCTGGGCGGCGCGGCAGGAGGCCCAGGGTTTGATGACGCAGTCGGCGTAGAACTCCTCGCCCAGCCGGTGGGTGATCTTCTCCGGGGCCGGCTGGGCGCAGTACATGTCCAGGAAGCCGTGGCGGCCGCCAATGGCGTCGACCGGGCCGGTGAAGCCCAGCTCGGCCAGCTCCGCCGAGACGATCGCGTTGCGCGCGGCGAAGGCCATCGGCAGCTTGAACGCCAGGGTCTGGTCGAAGATATTCGCCACCGTTCCGGCCAGCTGGTTCTCCACGATGCCCAGCGCGTTGCGCAGCTGCTCCCGGTCCAGCCCCATCAGTTTCGCCGCGACCGCCGTGCCGCCGAGGCCGTTGATGGTGCCGGTATTGTCCTGGCCGCCATAGACATCGAACCCGGAGGCCACCCCCAGCCGCGAGGCCAGGTCGTCGCCGAGGATCAGCGCGGTGAGCAGGTCCTTGCCGCCGGCGCCCTGCCGCTCGGCCACGGCCAGGGCGACCGGGACGGTGGTCCCGGAAATGTGCGCGGCGACCTGGGTCCGGTCCGGCCCCTCGGCACCGATGGCCTCGAAGTCGTAGGAGCGCATCATCACCGCGTTCGCCATCGCCGCATGCTGGGCCGGGATGCGCAGCCCGTGCACCAGCACGCTGGCTTCCGGTGCCCCGCCCCAGCGGGCGGCCAACTGCATGACGGCGCCATTGCCCTGGGCGCGGTGGCCCGCGGCGATATTGCCCAGCGAGTCGATCAGGCGCACCTTGGCCCGCTCCACGGCCCGCCCGTCAATTGCGTCAAAGCCGGTTTCGACGATGTGCCGGACCACCTGGTCGGTGAGCGTAACCGTGGCTTCGGTTGTTGCCGTCATGCCCTGCCCCTAGTTCCGGGCGCCGACGGGCTGGCCGGGAATGATGACGCCGGGTTCCTCCTGCGGCACCGGGGCCACGCCGGCCTCTTCGAACATGGCCCGGTAGGCGCCGGTCTCGCCCTTGGCCTGGGCCTTGCGGTGGTCCAGCGCCCGGGCGCGGCCGACGGAACCGAGGTAGAAGCGCTCGTAGAGCTCGATTCGGCTGCCCAGTGCGGAGCCGGCGAAGTCCCAGGCGGTGCGGAAGATCCGGGCGCGCTCCTCGGCGGGGATGCCATTGGCGCCGGGCAGGTATTTCTGCAGCAGCGGGCCCAGGCGCGGGTCCCGGAAGGCGGCCTGCGTCGGGGTTGCCAGCAGGTTGTGGGAGCCCATGGACTTGATGATGTCGTTGACCCGGGCCATCCAGACCGGCATCACGGTGCGCAGCGAGCTGATGTCGTCGTGGCAGAAGAACGCTCCGCCGCCCCAGTCGGAGGCGTTCGCCTCGGCCGAGTGCACCACCGCGCGGGCGATGCGCAGGTAGGAGTAGATTTCGCCGAGCATCGAGGCCACGTCCGGCTTGGACTCGGTGCCGGTCACCTTGGCCATCTGCGTGCACAGGTCGTAGGCGAACTCGAGCTTTACGCTGGCCCGGATCGCGGTCTGCTGCTGGGTGTTGCCGGTGGCGGTGCCGGCATTGAGGGAGTTGTAGACCTCCAGGTCCCCGTCGATGAAGACCCGGTGCCATGGGACCAGCACGTCGTCGAAGATGATGACGGCGTCCTGCTCGTCGAAACGGGAGGAGAACGGCCTGTCGGCGACGTCGGCGTCGATGCCGTAGTGGTCGCGGCAGACGGCCACGACGCCCGTGGTGGCCACCGGGATCGCGAAGGAGAGCGCGTACTCCTCGAAGCCCTTCTGGATCGGGGTGGCCGGGTAGACGTAGAGTTCGTCGGCAATCGGGCCCAGGGTGGCGAGCATCTTGGCGCCGCGGACGACCAGGCCTTCCTCGGTGCGCTTGACCACCCGGAGGGTCAGCTCCTCGTTGATGCCCTGCAGTTCGCCGACGCTCTTGTCGATTGCGGCATGCACGATCGTGTGGGTCAGGGCCAGGTCCTTCTCGATGACCTCGCGGTGGTAGGCTGCCAGGCGCTCATGGAAGACCGGGTCGCCGGAGCGGTCGAAAATGTCCTTGCGCGAGACGTGGCCGGCCAGGACCACGTTCACGTAGTCGGGAGTGCGGCCGAGCATGCCGTTGGAGTAGCGCGCCAGGCGGTCGAAGGCGCGGTGCCGGGTGGCGATGTCCCCGGCGTTCTTCGGCAGCATCAGGCTGACGTTCATCTGCCCGCCGGTCACCGGATCCACCGTCAGGCAGTCCGCGGCGTACTTGTGCTGGTAGTCGAAATAGGCGGCCATCCCCTCGATGGATCCGCGGAACGCCGGATGCTCCAGGACGTTGATGCGCTCTTCGCCCAGCCACACCTCGCGGCCGTCGGCAAGGCCCTGCTTGTATTCGGAACCGGTGCGTGCGGTCACGTCAAACTCCTTCGAAAAGTCTCCGCGGCAGACCCTGCTACCGCATAATCTAGATGAAAATATATTCTTTACCTAATTCTATAAACCAGTTGCCGGATTGGCAATAGCTTTCGTGACATGGGCCACCCCTGCCGGCCGTCGAACCTTAAACTTCGAACCTTAAATAGGAGCGGGGTGTCCCGCCTGCCCGCAGGCGGGACACCCCGGAGGACTGCCGCGGCTAGCGGCGCGGCAGCAGCCCCGCTTCGGCGGGAATGAACCCGGTACCGCGGGCCCCGATCCGGTAGGCCTGCGGTACCGCCGGATCGAACGGGGGCAGCATGCCGCCGTCGGCAGCCCGGGCCGCACCGTCGGCCACGAAACCCAGCAGCAGGCCGCGCAGGGCGGCGCCGGCGTCCTCGAACACCTCCTGCGGAACGCTGTCCAGCATGGGGGCATCGGACCAGTCCGCGCGGTTGCCGAAGAGGAAGGGAACCTCGAAGCAGTGCGCGCTGCCGGCGCCCTCCAGCGGGCTGCGCACCGCGAACCGGGACACCGCCGTGTCCACTCCGGCTGCACAGGCCCGGTCGGCGAGCTCAAAGGCCGCCAGGCGCAGCTGGTGCAGGCTCATTGCCTCCACCAGCCTGGCGTGCTCCGTGGCCCCCGGCAGGGCCGCCTCCAGCCAGGCCAGCGTTGCCGGTCCGTCCTCGAAGTGGGTGCCGACAAACCCGGCCAGCCGCTCCGGTCCCACCGCGGCAACGGGCAGGGCCTTGAGGAAGGCCGCCGCCTCGTCCTGGGTGGTGTTCAGCAGCAGCGAGGAGACGTGCAGACGCCGGGCCGCGGCGGCGAAATCGAACAGGTCCGCCGGGACGATGGCGTCCGCGGCGGGCATCAGGCCCAGCCCGCGTCCGGCATAGGCCCTGGAAACGGCGCCCTGGGCCTGCAGCAGGGCGCCGACCGGCACCTCGCCCAGGTCCTGCATGCCGCCGCCCAGCGCCTCGACCAGCAGCTCGTAGCGCTCCGCGTATTCGGCCGGGGCCAGCGGGGGCTGCCAGGCCAGGCTCAGCAGGGCGGTGCGCTGGAACAGGCCTCTGGCCTGTTCCAGCTGGCTGAGCAGGTAGGCATAGAACGCACCGGCCGACTGCCCGGCCAGGGTCACCCGCGAGGGGTCGCCGCCGAAGCGGCGGATGTTCGCGTGCACCCAGCGCAGCGCCTGAAGGATGTCCCCCACGGCCAGGTTCGACGGCGTCCGGGCGTCCCCCACCAGCCCGAGCACTCCGAGGCGGTAGTTCACGGTGACGACGACGGCACCGCCCTCCCGGGCGAGGCGCTCGCCGTCGTACCAGCGCACCGTGCCGGCGCCGCTGATGAACGCGCCGCCGGGCAGGTAGACCAGCACCGGCGCATCCTGCGCATCCTCGGGTGCCCAGATATTCAGCTGGAACGCATCCTCGCTCTGCGGCAGCTCCATCAGGGCCGGCCCGAGCAGCCAGTCCAGGGCTCCGGGCGCCTGGGGGAAGGCCGCCGGCCCGGACTGGGCCGGCACCGAGGACGGCTCGCCGACGGGACTGAAGCGGTCGGCCGGATCCAGGCGCGCACCATAGCGGACCCCGAGGGCGCGCACGACGCCGTCG